>JAEERB010000205.1 GCA_016285615.1 Bacteroidales bacterium | reverse complement strand
ATTCCAGGCGGCGTTGACAAGGAGTATGATTTCCGCAACGTCTTCCGTGGTACGCTCAACGGCGCATACGGCGAGGCGTTCGAAGACCTCCATGTGGATGCCAACGACGCTTTCTATTTCAGCTACAACACTGAAATCAATGCCGGCTATAATGCCGACGAGTGCTACCTGATGGTCTATGTTTACGACAAGAGCCAGGACAACAAGATTTTGCAGACGGCGGTGAGAAAGATCAAATAACTCGACAACGTTGAATTATTTTGCCTCTGACTTTGCGATTTGCAATACAGTAAGGAGGCATCCCTCAACCTTAAATTTTACATCCATGTCCCCGAACGCTATACCATAGACGCGTTCGGGGTCATTTTGGTATTGGGGTCTGGGATCGTGTGCGAGCACTTCGATGAGGCTTTCCCTCTGGCTTTCAGGTACTTTCTGTAATAGATTTTCGGCAAAATCCACTTCCAAAAGATATTCGGCAGGCGTTGAGGCAAAGCCACTGACGGCATCGGGATGGCTGTCGGTGTAGGCAATGTAAGGCTTGATGTCGTAAATAGGCGTGCCATCCATCAGGTCGATGCCCGACACGTAGAGTACGGGGCCGAGCTTAGGGTCGATGTCTACCTTTTCCAGACGCACCGATGATAACCCTATGGGGTTGGGACGGAAAGGTGAACGCGTGGCAAACACGCCTTTGCGAACGTTGCCCCCTAAGCGTGGAGGACGCACCGTCGGAGACCATGTATCGCGCACCGCTTTCGAGAACTCCCATAGAAGCCAGATGTAAGAAAAGTCCTCCAGTCCGCGCACAGCCTCTGCGATGCGGTACTCAGGCTCAAAAACAATGCGACCTTGCAATGATGCGATGATGCCGCTTTGGCGCGGAATGCCGAACTTGGTCGGGAAGTCGGTGTGGATGTGGGCAATGACTTTCATGCCGCAAAAATAACGCAAAATGCCGTGCAAGCAAAAAAAAGCCTTACTTTTGCCGCCACAAAATTCCGTTTGTTATGCAAAGCAACGAAGAAATCTCCATTTTGGTGCTCTATACGGGTGGCACCATCGGCATGATGCAAGACCCCAAGACAGGAGCCTTGGTCCCATTTGATTTCGACAATATTTATGCCCATCTTCCCGTACTGAAGAATTTTGGCTATCAGATTGACTTCTATAGTTTTGACCCGCTAATTGACTCGTCGAACATGTCGCCCGACTTTTGGATTCGCTTGGCGACAAAGATAGGGGAGGAGTACGAACATTATGATGGTTTTGTAGTACTCCATGGCTCGGATACTATGGCTTACACCGCCTCGGCACTGAGCTTTATGCTCGAGAACCTGAACAAGCCCGTTGTGCTTACAGGCTCTCAATTGCCCATGGGTATGGTGCGTAGCGACGGTCGCGAAAACTTCTTGGCCGCCATTGAGATAGCCGCAGCTAAGGATGATGAGACTCCCATCGTCCCTGAGGTGAGCATTTTCTTCCAGAACCAATTGTTGCGTGGTAACCGTGCCACCAAGTTCAACGCTGAGAACTTCAATGCCTTCATTTCGTCGAACTATCCCAACCTGGCCGATGTGGGCATACATATTAAATATAATAAGGAACGTATCTTGAAGCCCAACTTCAAGAAACTGAAGGTGCACACCAAAATGGATCGCAATGTGGGTATCTTGAAGCTTTTCCCAGGTATCTCACAAGACTTTGTGCGCCACGTGTTTAAGACGCCAAATCTCAGTGCATTGGTGTTGGAGACCTTCGGATCGGGCAATGCCACTACAGCAGGTTGGTTCTTGGATGCGCTTAAAGAAGCCATCGACAGTGGACTCATTATCCTCAATATCACCCAATGTAAGGCAGGGTCGGTAGAGATGGGACGCTATGAAACTAGCTTGGATATGGCACGCATCGGTGTCATCAGCGGCCATGACATGACCACAGAAGCTGCCGTCGCCAAACTCATGTATCTTATTGGAGAAGGCTTGCCAAAAGCCAGAATCCTTGAAATCATGCAAAATTCCATCCGTGGTGAGATGACGCTTTGAGGCTATAATTCAAGCAATTGAATTGTTTGTACAATAAAAAAACCATTTTTTTTGTTTTCCTAATGAAAAAATGTTGTACTTTTGGCAACGATTTCAGATTAGGCAGAGGGGTTGGGAAAGCACTGGAGAGATGTCCGAGTGGTTTAAGGAGCACGCCTGGAAAGTGTGTGTACTCCAAAAGGGTACCGCGGGTTCGAATCCCGCTCTCTCCGCGGAATAGTAATGATAGGACATAGTAATTCATACAGTAATAATTAAACATTCAAACTAAACTATGAAAAAATTAATTGCTTTCCTCATGGTTGCTGGCCTGTTCACATTTGGTGTCAGCAATCTCGTTGTTGCTCAAGACGAGCAAGTGCAAACCGAGCAGACGGAACAGACCGTTGCTCCTGAACAAACCCCCGCTCCTGTGGAGACTGTTGAAGAAGTCGCTCCGGTGCAAACCGATGAGGCCGCTCCTTTGACTTTCCGCGAATCCATCAAGAAACAATTCATCGAAGGTGGTCCTAGTTTCATGGGTATCGTGTTGGTCATCCTCCTTATCGGTATGGCCATCTCCATCGAGAGAATCATTTATCTGACTCTGGCTACCGCCAACTCCAAGAAGCTTTTGGCTGGTATCGAAGCCAAGATGAAGAACGGTGATGTTGAAGGTGCCAAACAACTCTGCAAGGACACCCGTGGTCCTGTGGCCAGCATCTTCACCCAAGGCCTCATCCGTTATCAGGATGGTCAGTCACTCGAAGAGGTTGAAAAAGCCCTCGTTTCTTACGGTTCCGTTGCCGGTGGTAAACTTGAAAGCGGCTTGAGCTGGATTGGTCTTTGCATCAGCTTGGCTCCTATGTTCGGTTTCATGGGTACTGTTATCGGTATGATCAAGGCCTTTGATGACATCGCCGCTGCTGGTGACATGAGCCCCACGGTTGTGGCCTCTGGTATGAAGGTCGCTCTGTTGACCACCGTGTTCGGTTTGATCGCCGCTATCATTCTTCAGATTTTCTTCAACTTCATCGCTGCTAAAATTGAAAGCATCGTGAACGATATGGAAGACGCTTCCATCTCCTTCATGGACATCCTCGCAAAGTACAACAACAAATAATAATCAGTATCAATCATGAACAGTAAGCTTAATATTTCTAGATGGGTATTTCTCGCCCTGGCTTTGGTTACTGTCGTCATTGCTGTCTTGTACTACCTCGTTGTGGGTACGATTGAGCCAGCATTCAAGGCAGGTGAACCTACGCCTAAGGCAGACTTATTCCTGAATTGGGGCTACATCTTGATTATACTTGGTATTGTCGTTGCATTGATTTCAGTCTTCTTCACAGCCGTCGTTAAAGGTGTCAAAGGTAAGACCTTGTTGATTGCAGTCATTGCATTCGCTATTATTGCAGTTGTAGCTTACATTATGTCGAAAAGTTACTTCGCTGTTCCTTATCAAACCAGCGAAATCACTTATTCAGGCAAGACTCACGGTTGGGTCGAATTCGGCCTCAACTTCTTCTATGTCACTCTTGGCGTTGCCATCCTTTCCATCTTGTTCTCAGTAATTTACAAGGCAGTTAAAAAGTAAAACAATTCATCATGGCAAGAAAAGTTCCAGAAATCAATTCGAGTTCGCAGGCTGACATAGCATTCTTGCTGTTGTGTTTCTTCCTGATGACGACCTCG
>JAEERB010000204.1 GCA_016285615.1 Bacteroidales bacterium | reverse complement strand
AATTGGATGAGCTGAGCGAGCCTTTTACCAACTGCTCTTGAACACTGGCGCTGTCAGCACCGCTTACAGGATTGAAAGAATTGAAATTGTTGTCCATAACTGAAAAATATTAAAAGTTAAACATACGATTTTGAACTTGTTGTCGCTTTCGCTTCGCCTTTACGATGCCTGCAAAGTGCGGCTGGATCACACTAAAGCAAGGCTTGCCCGGGAATTACCACCCGCAGGGCTGGAGAATTTCCGAAGGCAACTTGTCTCGGCCTTGCGTGTGGGTAAGCCGCAATACCTTTGCAGCGGAAAGGCAAGGGAGGCGACGGTGAACAAGTGAAAGTATGTTTGGCTTGTTTTTCAGGGGCAACATGGCATATTCTTCCTGCAAGCGGTTGCGCCCAAGATGGCACAGGTGTGGGCAATGTCCCTCAGGCAGGAATGATGGAAAACGAACACATTTTTTTTATGACATTTTTTTAGGAGAAGCAGTGCGGCGGCCGTCGCGAGGACGAAAGCCGCACCCGCTTCCCCCTATGTTGTATAACATGTTTTCAACAAGGCTAATGGCATGGTTTTTGAAGCCTAAATCAATGAAGAAAGGAGGACAGAGAGATGTATTTGTATAATTGGCCACCTGAATTTGGAATCATCATGGCAATAGTAGCTGTGGTGGCTCTGCTGGTTTTCATCCTTAAACGCGCACATGTCCCACAAGTTCTGCTCATCGTTCTCGCTATAATTACCCTACCCATCTATCTGCTTCTTTCGATAATAGAGAAATGCAGAAAAGAAAACAGCAAGAAATAACCAGCTAGCTCAAACGACAGAAACGAAACTAAAGAATATAGCGGCGGCCGTCGTGAGGACGAAAGCCGCACCCGCTTCCCGCTATGTTGTATAACATGTTTTCAACAAGGCTAATGGCATGGTTTTTGCTGCCTAATTCAATGAAGAGAGGAGGACAGAGAGATGTATTTCTATTGGCCATTTGATGGTAACATCATTATCTTGCTGATTGTCATATTCGCGCTCCCATTTGTTTTTAAATGGGCCTGTGTTCTCTTTTTGGTGATTTTAAAGCTTGTTAGGAAAATATTTGACGAAATAATTCGCATGGTGTCTAATCCAATGAAAGATATATGCCAGCCATTAGGCGATTATTATTATGAACGGAAGGAAAGGAAAAGACGTAAAGAAGCAAAAAAAGTGAATAAAGGGAGAAAGTATTACGAAGACTATTCAAGATTCAGATAGGCGAGCTACAATTTTTCTGTCTTTTGCGCTTTGGTGTTGCTCTTTTATCTTTGTCACATAAATGTGACTAAGATATGAGCAATTACAACAGTACAGCAACGGCTACCATATACGTTAATGGCCAGCCGGCACAACAGACTATAGCCAAACTGAAGGATGATGTCCTCGGATACAGGAAGAGACTTCAGGAAATAGCCGCAGACAAATCTCTCGGCGTGATTCGCCCAAGACGGCGCAGGTGTCAAGAGCTGAAAAAAGGCTCCATAATCTTGCGGTTTCAGTTTCCGCAAAATTATGGAGTCTGTTCTATTGTCTAAAAGACAGCGTTTGTGAGTATTTCTAATTGGCTACATAGCCGCTGGCTTCAATGATTTTCTTGCCATCTGGCGTCGTTAGATAATCGAAAATCTTGCGGGCATAGCTGTCAGCTGGTGTGTCGCTGCGTATCACTGCCACAACAGCCGAGACATAGGGGTAGGTCTTGTTGCGGATATATTCACTGGTAGGTGGCACGCCATTGATGGAAATAGCCTTGACTTTTGAGGTTGAATCCGACATATAAAGGTAGTAATAATAGGGAGAATAGGCGATGCCGTAGGGGGCTGTTTCAAGGCTCAAATATGGCGACATCATTGAGCCTCCACGCAATTCGGGCAGGTCAACCATCGGTGTGCCCTGCATGACGAGTTTCTCCATCTTCTCCTGACTTCCAGAATTGCGGTTACGGGTGAAAGCCTTGATGGGCTGGTCTTCCCCACCCACTTCTTTCCAATTGGTAATCTGTCCAGTATAGATGCCCACCACCTGTTCGTGTGTGAGGTTTTCAACATTGTTAGCCCTATTGAGCAAGAAAGCAAACGAGTCGTTGGCAATGGGTTTCTCGATGAGTGTCACACCTTTCTCAAGAGCATAATTCTGCTCGTCCTCAGAACTCTCGCGGGCACAGATAATCAAATCCACAGTACCATCAATTAGGTTGTTGTAAGATGGATGGGTGTTGTTCATCTTTAATTTAGAGCGTAGCAATATTTGCTCATCTTTATCAAGATGACTGTACATTACAAGCCTATTAGAACCATCACCAGGCCAATATCCCCAAATACAAGGGTAGCCACCCAAGAGTGTTGCTGCAAGTAATTCCCGAATGGGCTGGGTGGAATCTGAGCCATCAATAATGGGGAAGGTCTCTAAATTCAGCCCGCTTATCGGTGTCACATCAGGAGGTATTATCTTTTTGTCGGCCGGGATGCTGTCAAACCAGTTAATCTCTGGATTGTCAGGAGATACGGGTTCATCGCCGCCACATGACATCAACATCGCACAAGAGACGGATAATAAAAAGAATAGGTATTTCTTCATGACAACAAGTATTTTAGTTCAATGCAAAGATACATCAAGTTTCAATATTGATGATAATTAAGCCTACAAAAATACAACTAAATCATTCACGCTGAAGATGCAGTAGATTCGGGCAGTCTTGATTTGATGCGAGTCGAGTCGCAAGCCTTGAGCAACCTGCGAAGGGTACTAGTGGAGTTTTGGGGAGAGTTCCGGAATGCTCGTGGCCCCGCCCGAGACGATCGACACGACGGCCTCGTTGTCGTCGCTCGTCGTGAGGTCGAGGTCGGGAAAACTTGAGCAAGTCGAACGCCATAGAGCTTGCTCTGATGGCGAAGGCGCCGCCAAGTATATATAATCTGCGAGGAAAACATCAGCTCCTCCAGCTGGTTATTCAATATGACTGACATATTCTATCTATTTTAGTTCGTGGCAAAGGTAGCTTCAGAAGTCGGGCGGGCAAAAGACAACGAAAAAGCACAAAAAATGAATGAGAACAATGGCATAGTTTTTGCTGGTCTAGTATTATTGTGTAACTTTGCATGCATCGAAAGGAGAACAAAATGTTTAAGTATATCTATTATCGGAAATGTAAGAATTGGGAAAGTGGAAAACACTTTTTATGGGGCCCTCCTTATGGTTGGGCAAGTGCATTTTTTGTTCTTCTACTTACGCCGGTTGCGTTCTTGGGTGGAGCGCTCATGGATAGTGATAATAATTGGACTTTTATTTTAGTTTCTTCATCTTTCATTGTAATTTTGGCTATCATGTATTTGAGTGAACGCTTTCAGAAAAGAATGAAGAAATATACACCTCCAGAACGATTCAAGAGATTAGATAGCATCCCTCTTTATTGCTTATCTGTTCCATTTTTTTTGCTAATGTTTCTATGGGGCTTAGGCGGAAGCGTGCTATTGTTCCTTTACGTGATAGAGCCATTAAACCTCAATGGTTGGCTTTACAATCTTTTGTTTTAGAAATTGGAGCCTTCATGATATAAGCCGGGCGTTCCCCATCGAGGGGGGCGCCCGGCGCCGGTTCCGATCGGTGGGCGATCTTCTCGCCCACCTGCGGAACGGGAGGCCTTAAACCTCGTGCTCGATGTACTCGCTCAGCTCCTTGAGGATGCCTTCGATGTC
>JAEERB010000036.1 GCA_016285615.1 Bacteroidales bacterium | reverse complement strand
TTATGCTGTCGTCGGCCTTCACATGCTGCAGCGCCAGCTGCATCAGCGTGTCCACATCCACCTTGCGCAGCTCGCCACCCTTGCTCACCACCAGCGTCTCGCTGCCCTCTATGTAGCCCTTCCGCAGCTGGGTCAGGCTGTCAATGTCCTTGTCCAGCTTCCCGTTCAGGTCCTCGCCCACCGCCGTCTCGGCCGCCTGTACTGCGCCCAGCTGGATGGTCTCCACATCATCGCTGGTCAGCATCGCGGCTGTCAGATCATCGTAACCGGGAATATGCTCCATCGTCATGCCCAAATCGGTCAGCGACAGGTTGCCGTTCACCGTCACACCGTTAATCGTCGGCTTGCCGCTCAGCTGGCTGAACGAACTCACATTCGCCATATCGTTAATGGCCGCAATCACCTCGTTCACTTTGTCAACGAGTTCCTGACCGCTCAGCCCTACACTAATCAAATCAATCATAACTATATATATTATATGGTTAAACTCTCAACGCATCGTTATCTTGTCGTCCGTCTTGTTTATCACCGTCACAGCATCTATCACATCTATCTCCAAGGGTCTCCGGCTCATCCTCTCCACCTTCTCAAACTCGAAACTCACCTCCAGCAGATCTTCGGCCTCGTCCATCACAGTGTAACTGCCTGGTACAATGGCAATGCGCCAGGCATAGTCGCCTTCCAACAGCAGGTTATACGGGCTCGAAAGCGCATCCTTCAGCAGCGCCAGCTCGCTGGCTGTGCGCAACCCCGTGCGGGCTGTCCACTGGCTGTGGCTGTCGTTCAGCGTATAACCTGGCACGCCGGCAGTAATCGAACGCTCGCCTTCCGTGCTGCTCGCCTCGGCCACACTGGCCACCGTAAAGATCTCATACAAGTTCATCCTGTTCTGCAGCAACAGCGTCTTCGCACTCCACCGTCGCTCCACAACCCTGAAATACCGCTTTATGAACTTCTGCTCGGCAAGCTTTATCTCAATACCATAAAAGGTCAGCCCCGTCGTATTGGTCACACCAAGAGCCGCCAATCCAACAGGCACTCTGCACACCCGCATCGGGGGGAAGGTAAGCGTATGGCTGTTGCCAAAACTTTCATTCACATGCACCATTTCCCCGTCGATGACCTTTACCACGTCATAAGGGCAGGTCACGCTGCTGCCGGTAAAGTTGGCCACATACAAATACTGTTCCGTCTCGGTGTCGGTGTTCACCACCGCACCGTTATCCTGGCCGAAGATGTCGGGTTTGGTCGCCTCATACAACTTCTCTCCCATCACGCTCAGCCAGTCGGGAAGGTTGTTGTCGCGGCAATACTGCTCCATCGCGCCGTTCCACAGCAGCACTTCAGGACTCTGCTGCAGCATTTTCGTCTCGCCGCCATATTGCTCGGCAAACAGCAGCTTCGCCTTCACGGCGGCATGGGTACAGAAATGCACACCTGTCATTTCACCAACCGGCGGCACATCGGGTTTCCCGAAAAACGCTTTCAACATGCCCGCATCCACCTCCACCGTGCCGTTGTTATCGTCGTAATAAAGGTCTGGCACTGAAAGCCGCTTGCCGTCCATCGAGGTCTCCATGCGGCACAACACCTTGTAGCCGTCCTTCACCGTGCGGTTCACGCCGTTGGCGGTGCTGTAAACCGTCACATAACTGCCAGCCGAATGGACCAAAGTCACATTGCCTGTCTCCGCCTCCTGCCTGTCGGTCAGTATCAGCGAAACACTCACATTGCCGTTTTGGACAATTTCAACATCATAATATTGGTTCAGGGTATAATGAAACTTCACCTTCAGCACCAGCTGCTCATACACCTTTGCCGCTGTATCGCACGGATATATCACCTTGGCATCGCTCGTTTGGTCGCCCTGGCTGGTCACCGTCCACACAATATCATCGGTGTAGGGTGTGCTCAACGTCAACGTGCCCGTTGGCAGTTCCGTAATTCTGAACTCGCGGCTATACCTCTCACCCTCCGTCTCATACGGTGTGGTCCGTATCAGCCACTTGGGGCTGTTGCCCAAAAAATCCACCTTATACGGCTGCCCTTTCAGTTTCATAACTTTTAACTCTCAACTTTTAACTCCATTCCGCCGCCCTGCGGCGGAATCCCACTCTCAAAGTCTTGCCATCTCTTTCAGCTCATTCTCATTCTCCTCGTATTCCAGCTGCATCTTCCGGCTGA
This sequence comes from Bacteroidales bacterium, assembly GCA_016285615.1. Next base: position 16,777 of record JAEERB010000036.1, on the reverse strand, counting down.
TGTACGCCTGGCGGTTCTTCGGATCCATCAGGTAGCGGTTCATCGTCTGCAGCTCCGTCAGCACCGCCAAAGTGTCGGCGTTGACACTGTTGTTCGTGTTGGTGTTGTAGATGTTTGTCGCACCAACACTATCACCGGCAAAGGTACGTGAAAGCCTTCTACTGCTTTGGGACAACTTTTCCCACCTTGGCTCCTCCACAGTCACCAGGTCGTCAATAGCCCGGCGGTTGCCCCGCTGGTAGGCTTCCAGCGCTGCAATCAAGGGGGCTGTCCGCCTGTCTTCCAGGAGTTGGTTGCTGGCCACCCACTCATCACCCTGCTCGCCCATCAGCGCCATCTGCTCACCTCTGATGAAACCACCCTTTGCATACGGGTTCACCTGCGAGGCAATGGCGGCCACCTGCAATGCCGTAGTGGCTGCCACAATGGCGGCGGCTATGGCGCCGGCAATGGGACCCATCTGGGCAAACGCCGTCACAACAGCCAGCGCACCCTGAATCAGCGCTTGCGCAATGCCGGCTTTCTTCTCCCGCTCAAACTGCTCGTGTTGCAACTGTTTTTCTTTCTCTTCCTTCTCCTTCTGCAGCTGCTCCATCTGGGCATCGTAATAGGCCTGGCTTATCAGCCCGTCCTCCAGCTGCTGCTTCAGCCGGTCGGCCTTCTCGTCCTGAATCTCGCTCCACTCGTCAAAAGCCGCCTGCTCCTTGTTGCTCTGTATCTGGTTAATGCTGTTAAAGATGTCGAACGCCGCATCCGCAAACTCCTTCAGCGCCGCCGTCATCTTCTCAAGGTTGCCCTCCCAGTCTGCGCTGAAGTTCGCCCAATCAATATTGATAAGGTCTTCCCACACGTTGTGTCGCTGACCGGCTTTCTTCACATCCTCCGTCTGCCATTTCATCAACGTCTCCAGCTGGTTGTTCAGTACCGTCAGCTGCTTCGCCTTCTCCTCGGGGGTCATCCCTTTATTGTCAAGGGCTTGCAGGGCGGCAATCTCCTTCTCCTTGGCCTCTATCTTTATTCTGTACTCCTCCTCCGTCTCGGCTATCAGACGCTTGCGCTCGCTCAACCCGCTGCGCTCCCGCTTAGCCTCCTCGTCCTTCATCAATTGGCTCTCGTTGGCGATGAACTTCTGCAGGGTGGCCAGTTTGGCCTTCGCCATGTCGGTCTGCAGTTTTGATTCGGCGGTGGTTTGCTTGGCCAACGCATCTTCATACAGCTTTCTATCCTCATCGTTCGTGGCCTTGTTCTTCAAATCCGTAAGTGTTGCAATGTTTTCCCGCACCGTCGCCAATGCGCTATCCCACTGCTTTTCGGTACCGGCCATCGCCTGCATAATGGGCGGCACCTCCTCGCCCGCTGCCACAGCATCCTTCAGCCACTTATCCGACTCTTCCTTCATCTTCTTTAAGGCATCTTCTGCATCTTTCAAGTACTTCTCTCCGGCTTCGGCAATGGCCTGGTTTTTTTGTTCGACGATAGCCTTAACATGCGAACCGCTATCATTCTCCCCATAGAGTTCTTTCGCCTCCGTTATTACATCGGCGTAATCGTTCTCTATCTTCTTCTTGATCTTCGCCCAGCCTTCTAAAGTGTCAGCTTCGTCCTTTCGGCGCATCTTCGCCACTTTTTCCTCAAACTTCTTTAACTTATCAGCAAGGTGTTCATCGCCGCTACCAGAACCGTAATTGCCACCGTCCCCCTCTTCCTCAGGTTCAGGTTCGTTTTTTTTCTTCAAAGCCTGAATTTTAGCATTAAGTTCTAATATCTTCCTTTGGGCCTCAATTTTAGCTGCTTCTGTCGTAAATTGGGATTGAAATATCTTAATCTGTTCATCTAAATCCTTTTGCAGTTGTTTCAATTCATCGTTGGCGTCTATATAAGGTTGAAACAATCTTTCTGATTTAGCTAACGCCTCGTTGGTTTCAACTTGACTTTTCAATATGGCCTCAACTTCAGAATAAATAGGAGTACCCGCTCTTTTCAAACCGAATTTTTTCTCCAAGTCCCGAAGAATAGGATCCACAAAAGCATAGGTATAGCCTGTAGCTGAAGAGGCCTTATTCAATATCTCCGTGACAATATCTTCAATTTTTCCATCTGGAATTTTTTGTTTTTTTAACTTATTACGAATCGACTCTATTTTAGAAGATTGCGTTTCAATATTATTAGATATAGCAGCTTTATCCGCTGCCTCTTTTTTTTCTGCAGCTATCTTTGCATATACTTGCTTAATCACATCCTTATACGCCTGCTCCACATCCCGCAGCGCACCCTTTTCATCAATATGCTTCTGAATAATATCCGGATATACTTCCTTCAGCTTGTTCAGAGCGTCATTATAGTCTTTGGTGCCCTTCTCGGCCTTCTTCAACTTGCCGAATAGATATTCCGCCTCCGCCTGTTCCTTCGAGCACTCCTCGTTGAACTCCCGCACAGCCTTGGTGGCCTCTCTGTGCCTTTCAACCAGTTTGGTGATGACAACCACAGCAGCGGTAATGCCAGCGGCAATCAACCCCCAAGGGGTGGCTTTGGTAGCGGCGTTAAGCAGTCGTTGCGCCTGGGCTTGTGCACGTGTGGCGGCTGCGTTAGCCGTCTTGGCCACGGTTTCCTGCACCAACACGGCTTTCATCTGGTTGTCGGCAGCCACACCTTGCAGGGTTTCAAGACGAGCCTTCATGTCTGCCAGTTTCTTCGCCTCCGTGGCCGCAATCTCAGCTGTCAAGGCCACTTTCTTTTTCACAGCTGTTCTTATCGAAAGCAATTTCAGCGCATGGTTGATTTTCATCTGCGCGGCCCCCATCTTGTCGGCTATCAGTTTCTTATTCTTGACAGCATAAAGCGCCGTATATGCGGCAATTAAACCCCACACCACGCCTGTGTGCTGCGTCACGAACTTGATGATTTCCGTCAAAATCTTCAATCCTGTCGCCCTGCTTTCAGTCAACTGCGTCAGCACCGGTATCAGTTCCTCACCCAAGGCAGCTTTTTCATCTTCCACCGCCTGCTTGGCTATCTCTAATTGCGCCGCGGCATTACTGTTCACAGCAGCGGCTTCGGTTATAGCCGAGTTTCCATCGGCATACGCTTGTGTCGCCAGCTGCTGGGCCTCACGCAACTTGTCCGTATTGTTGGCCAGTGCCAGCAGAGTGTCTTGCACACCGGCACCCTTCAGTTTCAGGTTGGCCAGTTCCTCGGCCAAAGCCGACTTGCCACTGGTGGTCTCAATCTCCTTAAAGGTATCGAGCAGCTTCAGAAACGCCGCATTCATATCGCTTTCAACCAGCTGTTTAAACTCGTCAGAGGTCATACCAACCAGTTTGGCGTACTTCTCCGTATGCCCCATCATGTCCATCATCACCTTCTGCACGGCAGTAGCGCTTCTTTCTACCTGCGCCATATTTTGGTCCATAGCTGAGGCTATACCCATGATATTGGCCTGTGTAATGCCCGCGGTATTGGCCACGCTGGCCAACCGTGCCGAAAAATCCATGATGAACGGCTCCGATGCCGACGAAGACTGTGCCAGCGTGTTCACCGCCGATGCGGTGGCAATCATCGCACCACGCAATCCCATGGTCTCGCTCTCTCCGAACATCTGCGCCATCTTGCCGATATTCTTCACTGCGTCTTCGCCTAAGTCTTCGCCCAAGGCCACATTGATGATGTCGGCGGCCTCCACAAAATCCTTAATGGCCTCCTTCGAGGTAATGCCCAACCGGCCAGCGTCGGCGGCCAATGCGTTCAGCTTTAACGTCGGTGTGCGGGTATCCATCTTCTTGAATTCCTCGTTCAGCTGCTTCACCTCCTCGCGCGAAAGCCCCGTGTACTTGCTAACACCCGTCATCGCATCATCCAGTGAAGCGTACGCCTCCACATACTCCTGCGTGGCGGAAACAAAACGCTGTAAAGCGGCGGAAGCGCCCTGTGCCGCTGCAGCAAACCCTCCGAATATCATCATATTATCCCTCATCCGTTCCGAATTTTTAACCAGCTCAACACCTGTCATCTTTAAGGATTTGCGGTGTTCATCGTATATGGACTTCAACTCCCGCAATTTTTTAGAGGTCTCTATATATTCGGTTGAGCCAATTTCCATTTTGTTCAACTGATTAGTCAGTTGAATCATTGCTGAACGGATAGATTTTATATTGTTCTCAACTTCCTTTCCGTTGATAAAAACATTTATTCTTTTGTTAACTTCTTTTGCCATAATAACATCTTTTATGGCAAAAGTAAATAGACATTATGGAATTGGTTGGAACAAAAAAGGCGGACATCTTGTTGTTTTGTCCACCTCTTTTAAGTCTATGAAGAATTATATTTCTCACAGAGTACTTCTGTAAGACTTACTCATTATACTTATCGACTATTTTATATCCTATAAATACTAATAATATGGTTCCTAAGAGTTCTAACATTTTAGCATCCTCCTTTCACTCTCAAATATACGCAAAATATTTTTTGTATCATACAAATTATACAAAAAATGTACGTTTTTTCGCATTTGCTCTCTGGTAGCGGTCTTCGCGCCGGTCAAAAACTCCGTTTTACAACTTCCAGTGCCGCCCAAGGCCTCACTCATGTCAAAATTTTGGAAGAAAATTAACAAAGAATGAGGGTCGTGTAAAAAAAATGTTTCTGCTATTTCTTCCTATAGTTTGTAAAATTTACTGGAGGCAAAATAACAGGGGGCAATCCCGCCTTCAACGACATATTCGTTATATGCTCTCTAATATATGGAAAAATAATCGCCGCTCCATTAACACGCCCGAAAGCATCAAAGTCGGACAGTTGGCTTTCTCCTACGCATTCAAAAACGCCTACCATCCGGACATGGAAAGAAAATTGTTCTATTTCGTTATGTTTTTGCGACACAACAACTGTTTCTGCCACAGTAATAAATTTGTCTTGGACCCCTACTTCTGAATTTATGTCCACATTTAATCCTGAATCAGGATTAAACTGGACATTATTTATGCGCTGAAAATTGCTCTCAAGCAAAAGCAAATTATTAATTCTAAAACCTGATTCCATTTTATTCATTTCATCCATAATTATGCCGCTATTAGAATTTCACTTTCGATATAGGGGGAGGCTCCCTCAACAAAATCAATCTTATATTCCTCCATTTCGGCAGGAAATGGCATCTCAAAACAATCATTTAATGTCTTTACAATCTTGGTATTCAGGATGTTCTTAGTTTCCCACACACAAGTAATAGGTGCATATTCCAGTCCTTCCATCATCAATTCAGGACTGTCAATTCCAACTATTGCATCATCCGAAATGAAACATATATTTTCCAAGGGAAATTGAGACACAAAACGATTATATAAATCATCTTCCCATTGAATGTAATCACTGTCTAAATGATACACTTCATTAGGCAGCACCTCTACGACATGCACCAATGCATTTTTATCGTATTCATAACGAATACGTGTTTTAGGGAAACGTTTGATAAACTCATTCAATTCTTCGTATATAAAATCTTTCGCTTCCATTATTATATTAGTACTTCTTTAAAATGGGCATCAACTTGTTAGACAAGTCTAACGAATTCCTACTCTTCTCAATATCAAAAGTAGCATCGCTATAATCAGCATCAGTGCGGAGTCGTTTTAGTTGCGGGATTTCATTTCGCAAGCATCGGGCATCTTCTCTCGAAGTTTTACACTGCTTGGCATTAATAAAATTCACGACTTCATTCAACAAAACCTCATGAGAGCCTATACGCGCCTGACTTGTATTTGAATCCAACTCTTCTTGCGATTTCTTCATCGAGTATAGCCAAATGTATCTCAACATTTGGTAACAACTATAGTAAGCAGCATGAGCAACAGCAGGGTATAAACATTTATCGTGCAACAGATTCGCTGCCTCTACAAGCATCTCTGACTTGTTTTTCAGTGGACTAATTTGCATGGCACGCTGCATAATTAAGGTTTGCAAAAATACAAAAATATTTCATTTTCTGTATCATACAAATGCGACAAAAAAATCACTTTTTTCGCATTTTCGCTCTGGCAGGCAGTTTCACACATCAAACCAACTCAATTTGATGGCGTCTTGAGTCATCAGGACAGCACTTCATGTCAAAATTTCGGAAGAAATTTAACACGAAATGAGGGTCGTGTTAAAAAATGACAACATTTTAGTGCAAAGGCACAATCAGATCCTGGTTAATCATTTTATCCACATTGATTGGTGGCAGAATAAACACATTGAACGGTGTGTTTTCAGTCTTGCAATAAAGCACTCCTCTGGCCGTTCCAACCGTATGCACGGCTATATGTCTTAAAAATTTCTGTGGAAACACTAAGTTATCTCCGTTGATGCAAGCGTCCCAGTCTTCTGGTTTAACCTTAAAACCGCACAGCAATTCAAGCATAAGCAACAAATCCGCATCTTTCAGATACTTAACCAGCAGCACCATTGCTATACAGCGATTTTCCTTATCTGTTTTGAACTGGATACTCAAATCCATTGTAATATCTTCATTCGGAACTTCCTTTCCTAATATGGCAAACTGGTTTACCGAAATCTGATTCATAAAAAAAGCAATATTTTCCATAACTATGCGGCTTGATATGATTCTGCATAACAATTCAGTACAGACTCCTCTGAGAAGATTTCCTGACAGTTTTGCCAATTCGGTTCATAATATTCTCTTGGGGCAACGGATTGGGTTAACTGTGACAAAGGTATCTCAACCAACGAAACTCCAAGAGCGGCCTCCAAATTGCATATAGTTTGCAATGACAAATTCTCACTGCCTTTCACCAACTTACTAATGTATTGCTGGGACACACCCATCTTTTCTGCCAGCGCTTTCTGGCTCATACCAGTCGCATCCAGAGCCGCCAAAACCGCCACAGCAATCCTGCCCGATTTTCGGAGCCAGGCACGGTTTTCTTTCCTCCACCGAGCTTGCTCACGCCAATCAGCCGGCGCCGGCTCACTGATTTGCTTTAATTTTTCTAACGCATTCATAGGTAAATATTTATTCACATAAAAACTCTCTAAAACCAGCGTAATCGCAAATGCCATTATTCACCAAATAATCTCTGCACTCCTCCAAACGCTTCAATTCTTTATTGGTGTGCTCTCGTTCCTGCATATTTTCCGTCAGTTTGATTGTTCCACCTGTCAAAACAAATATGCCGTCTTCTATTTCAATCGCATAAAAACGAACCCAACTACTATAGTGTATATACGATAAATGGGATAACTTCAGTTTACTTCTTTGGAAATATGGATCATTCCATTTTTCAGACAGATTATGAAAACATTGACGTAAGTCTTTCGTTTCATCAAAAAACAAATCTTCAATCTTATCAAGGTCATCTATCGTGCGTTCTATCGCAACTTCAATATCTGACACATTAAAATAGCCCAAATCTTTCTTGTGCTTATTAAAGAAATTCCATAGCCATTCCCTATCATACAACTGTTCCATGGCAACGGCGTAAATATTGCCATTATCACCATCATACCAAAAGGCATACAGTCTATTGTCAACTATGGGATTGCTGTCAACTTTCACTGTCAGAATTTTCGGCAAAAATACACTTTTTTTTCACACAATCAACCTATAAGTTTATTTTTTTGTATTTTTTGCCTGTTTTTATTCTAACTTTCTGAAATTCACCAACATTTTATCGCCATAATAATCGGCCACCAAGTCGCCGAAGGCATCCAGCCCGCTCTCTATGGGGTTATGGATCCAGTCGCTCATGCTCCGTTTTATATAAGTGCGCCCCGAAGCGGTCCTGCCGCTCTTCGTCGCCGTGCCGTTCCGCGGCTGGCCGTTGCCCACGCCGTACTCCCTGAAGATGCCGTGCACAGGTATTCTGAAGCTGATGTGGTCCACATCGCCCATCTTGTTCTTCACAAGGTAGCCCACCTTATCCTTCAGCTTGTATTCGGTCTTGCCCGCATAGCGTCCGCTGGTATAGGTATGCGGTCTCTTCTTGCCCTTGGTAAAACCCGCTGCGTTCGCCTTTGCCTGGCTGCGCACACGGTCGCACCAGCGCTTCACCGCCGCCCGGAACTCCTCATCTGTCATCAGATGCTCGTCTGCCATAATTATTTCCTCTTCTTATTGTCAATTATCAGCTGGTTCAGCCGGTGAAGCACTGTATGCACCGGCAGCTGCAGAAACTTCTCCTCATCCTGTATATTGTCGCCCAGCAAATTGCGATGGATATTCGTCCACGAAAACTGCCCCTTCTCCGTTTCTTCCGGCTCCAGCGGATTGTCGTTCGGCCCGTCGTCAGCCTCCGTATTATCGTCGTGGTATGGGAATATCTCCGTATAAGTCGCCTCCAGCGAAGCAGCCCTCACAGCCCTGTAATTCAATATCACCGCCATCTCCATCGCCGATATGCCTCCATTCCGCCGCAAGGCGGAACCTCCATCATTCGCATCCTTCCCGGTGGCTGAGCTTGCCGAAGCCACCACTGCCAGCCGCTCAAACCTGCGTGTCGTCCCGTATGTTGTAAACGGCACCCTGCGGTCCGTCTCCCCGTCATAACCCTTTCGCTCCTGGCGAAACAGCGCCGCTACCACGGCCCTGTAATAGCCTTGCATCATACACTGGTCGGCATACACAAACTCGCCCCACGTTATATTGGCCATATTGCTCATCGGACCGTACCACACCTCACCATCCACATCCAAGGTCGGTATCTTCCACTCTCTGAATTTAAGTTTACCCGGATCCGGGCGCAACATCCACTCAAACAACTCACAGATACTGTACCGCTGGAATGCCGACAGTTCATCCCACACATCCTCCGGCAAACCAGTCAGCACCCGCAGCGCCTCCTCCTCCCCGTCCATCAGACGCACCGCGGCCACTAACTGGTCTCCACTCAAATCGGCAAACGACGACGGCAACTTCACCTCGTGACGCTCACCGTCATACTCGTATTCAAGCGTATTCATATCACTACCGCACGGTTGGCAAACACCGTAATCCATATTTCGGTCGAGCCGCCTGCTGGCACCACAATACCGTCCTCGGGCTTTTTCACTGCTGATTGCTCCAACTGGTTCACCTGCCCTATCGAGACCTCTATGTCCGAAGAACCAGTATTGTTTACCAACAGGCAGTTCTCACCTGTATTTTCGGCAGTGATGTTCACAGTTATATCGCCATTGGTATCCAGTTCCTGATATGCCCTTTGTGTGGCCGGGAAAGTCAGATTCACAGATTCGCTCTGTATTCCGAGGTTTGTGTAAGCTATGCCCACCGAATCCTCTATCCTTCCCCTTGCTACTTCATCCTTAAACAGATAGGTTGTTCCATCAATGGTTATGCTCCGTGCCTCCACGGGATTTTCCTGTTGTACTGTATTTTCTGACATATCTCGCTTTTTAGTAGATTGTAAACTTCGTCCAACCAGACGGCATACCTCCATCACCGCTTGAATAACTCGGTGATGAATTGCAGAAGAATGCGCCCACATTCGGTACACCTGTAAGCCACGCGTCCAAAGGTTTCGTGAGTGCAGAGCTTGTAATAGAAGTGGCTTTAATGAATACTGCTCGCAGCGAAGTGCAGCCATAGAACATTTTATTATAGACTCTGCTTGTAGTAATGGAAGTTGCACGAAGCAGCGGAGAAGATACTAATGATGTACAGCCGCGGAACATTTCTGAATAACAGTAAGTCTTAAGTGATGTCGCAGGTAAATCTGGCGGAGAAGCCAAAGAAGTGCAACCATAAAACATTTCAGCACAACAATAGGATGCAAGCGTTGTTCCAAGAATCAAAGGTGCGTCAACTAAAGATGTGCAATCCATGAACATTGCTCGATAGCAGTAATCAACAAGAGTAGTCGCTAACAGTGCTGGCGCATACTTCATTGCTGCGCATTTATAAAACATCTGGTCATAACAGTTTGTGCCAAGTGTCGTCGCTGGTAACTCTGGCGGTCGCGTAAGAGCAGAGCAGTTATAAAACATCAAAGAATAACAATGATCTGCAAGTGTCTTCGCTGGTAACTCTGGTGCTGACACTAACACTGAACAATCAGAGAACAACCTATAGAAGCAGTAAGATGCTATGGAAGGAGGCGTCGTTGATAGAATGTACATCAAGTTTCCGCTCGCACGGAATTTTCCAGTCATAGCAAACTGACTGTAATCTGACGCGCTCGAACCTATTCTGCTATTGTTTTCTCCCTTGAAATATATGGTTTCTCCCATTTGAACAGTAACAGCAGAAAAGTCCCAAAGAATCCAGTTGGACTTGTCAAAAGAATAGTAGATTACAGGCTTCGTGGAACTTGCATTTGTTCCTTGATGTGACATTGAAATCGTGCTTGCCCCTGAATTAGTATTCGTAAAGCAAGGATAATCAACGGAATCAAGCACTGGAGCTGCACTGGTCTCCGTCATAGAGCGCAGCGTTACCACCGCACGGTTGGCAAACACCGTAATCCATATTTCAGTCGAACCGCCTGCTGGCACCACGATACCGTCCTCGGGCGTTTTCACTGCTGTTTGCTCCAACTGGTTCACCTGCCCTATCGAAACCTCTATGTCCGAAGAACCAGTATTGTTTACCAACAGGCAGTTCTCTCCTGTATTTTCGGCAGTGATGTTCACAGTGATATTTCCATTGGTATCCAGTTCCTGATATGCCCTTTGTGTGGCCGGGAAAGTCAGACTCACAGATCCGCTCTGTGTTCCGAGATTAGTGTAAGCCATGCCTACCGAAACCTCTATCCTTTCCCTTGCCTCCTCATCCTTAAACAGATAGGTTGTACCATCAATGGTTATGCTCCGTGCCTCCACGGGATTCTCCTGTTGTACTGTATTTTCTGACATATTTCGCTTTTGAATGATTAATCAACTGTTATGTTTCCTTCGTTGTCAATGCTTATATTGCTACCGCCAGCAATCTCCGATACAATCACCTTCCCATAGCTCGGTAAAGTGTCACTCACAACCCTCACCACCGTACCTTCCGGCAAACACAACCTGCACACAACATCAGGCGACTCCTCTTTGACGATTACTGTCTGATGTTCTGCGTCACAGCCAGCTGTCACACGAAAATATCCTTTGCTTACACGCTGAACCTGCACCAATGTATTGGTTCCAGATGCAGTGAATGAGGCCGCATACTTGCCGTCGGCCTGTTCTTGAAAAGTTAATGTTGTTACCATAATACTCTATTTTTTAATTGTTACTACTGAAATTCAATCCACTCATCATCGTCCGGTTCCCACTCCATCGCCGTATTCAGCCTTATGGTATAGCGCATACCTGCGTAAAGGTGTTGCTCATCCAGCAAAGGCACAGCCTGAATTGCCTCCACATTGGCGCATATCTCACCCTCCGCGGCATCGTGCGTTATGCGGCGCAGAACCTCGTCGCCAATACGCTCACATAGGCTCATCGCACTGTATATGTTGCCCCAGTTCTTACTCTCCTTATAGGCCACGGCCACTATGTACGAAGTTTCCCGTGTCTTGCCGTCCTCATCAAAGGTCAGCTCAAAACTCTCCGCAATCAATGCGGGAAAACGCACCTTGTTCCTCAAATCGGTATAGAACTCCTCCAATTCGCCGCGAAAATAATGCGGTTCCTTCGCTGTATGCCCAATCAGCTTGTGCTCACTGGCCAGCCGCTCCACATACTCGTAATATTCGTTAACAGTCATACTATCTATATTATGTATAGCCGCAAGGCATTGCGGCTCAACTCTCAACTCCCCACTCTCACAGCGCCTTCAGCATATTCACCAGCTCTGGCTGCGGATGCGGGTCACTCTTATCGTTTCGGTACGAGCAGTGTCCAAAGATACCAGGCTCTCCCCGCAACGCCTTCGTCGATACCATCCACATCTCATTGCGATATGATTTCGGAATATCGTGTCGCTGGCACAGTTCCTGTAACAGACTGTACAGCGAATCAATCTGAGCCGAAGTGTAACGCTCGTAATAAAGATGCCCCTTCCACTTGTTCTGCTGACAGTACTCGTAAAAATACTTCACCGGCTTGCAAGCCGTGTTGGGCACGTATGTTACGCCGTTCCACTTGGCAGGATAGAACCGTCCGTCAGTATGAGGGCGCAGCGGCCCCCAGCTGTCCAGTTCTATGCCGATACTCTGCCTGTCAAGGTTCAGCTGTGGTACTTTGGCGGCGGCGAAATGTTTCTGCCCCAGCCCAAGGTGATAAGCCCAATTCTCCTCCGGGAACAGCTGATGTACCTGCCCTTCCCTGTCAATGATGAAATGGGTGGCCACACGCTCCATCGTATGCTCCCACCATGCAATGTCACCTGCCACGCCTGCACCACTCACCGTGTGATGCAGCACCACCTGTCTCTTCACAGTTCGCTCCATCACATATTGGCTTTGCGGAAATTTATGCTGTACAATATTCATCTCCAAACTTTTAACTCTTAACTTTCAACTCTCAACTTTTAACTCTCCCCTTTTGCCTTCTTCGCCCTCGGTCTCGTGATGCCTGCCGACCGTATCAGGCTGTTCAGCTCCTGGTTCTCCACCTTCAGCGACTCAATCTGCCCCATCAATTCGTTCTGACCTGCCTTTAGTTCCGCATTCTCCATCCTCACCGCCTTAATCTCGTTCTTCAAATCTGCGTTCTCGGCACGCAGCGACTGCAAATCGCCAAGCATATTCACAATCTTGGCATTGTCCTCCTGAATGGTGGCCGACAGCATACCGATAGTTTCCTGCAGACTCTGAACCGCCGTGTTTCTTCGCTGCCTGGTACCGGCGAACCAGCCTATTGCACCCGTAACGGGCGTAATCAAGTAACCTATAATCGTTGTAATGTCCATTATAAATTGTGCATTATGAATTGTGAATTGCAATTACGCCAGCCATGTCTTCCTGCCTGTATTATCCCTGTGAATCACCCCGTCAACAGGACTTTCGCCGGCAAACACTATGTAGTTGGGATAATCCGATTTATGCTGTGTCATATAGTTCAGAGCCGATGCCAGATACATCTCCGCCTTCTTGGCCAGCAGCATTCTCGTCTCGGCTACCTGCGAGTGTGTAACGGGGCTTTCGCTCACGCCCTCCAACGTGCTGCTCTCAAACACCAGCCCCTTCTCGGTCGGCATCTTGTGAAGTTCGCCTATGCCGGCTACCAATGCCGTATAAACAACATACCGCCTGATGGCTGGCATAATGGCCTTGTACTTCGCCTCCGACTCATCTGCATCCAACAGCTCTGCGTAAAAATCCGTCCCGATGCGGTGCTGCAGGTCGATAAGTTCCACATCTCTTACATACTGCCGCATCTTCAGATACACCAGGCGGCTGCCGGCAATGTCATAACACTCATCAAACATCCTGGTATTGCGGATGAGCGAGTGAACCGCCGACAGTTTGTATGGAGAATCGGCGAACTCTGGAAATTCTTCAACATGTTTTTCCAAAAATTCCAGCACATTGTCAAGATAGTCAAAGCCTTCATTCTTCAGGCTGCGTTTGATATTCTCCTCCTGGTAACGGTACAGCCTGTTCTCTTTGTCCACCTCCTGCGAAACGCCCGTATCGCTTATCACAGCACTAATCACATCGTAACCCTTCCAAATGGCAAGCCTTACCAAGGCAAAGCGCACCATATCGAGCAGCTGCTGCTCAGATTCGACGCTATCTTCTTCACTTGAATCACCAGCAGCAACCACTTCACTGACGGAACTGTCATCGGCAGTCACCAGCTGCGCTGCATAAAAATCCACCAGCCGGCTGAAAAGCGAGTCGCCCAACAGCGGGCGGATATAGTTCTCCTCGCACAATGCCAGGTGTGATGCCACGGTCTCAAACCGCAGGTTGATGTTCACGGGCAAATATTGCTTGAACTCGTCAGCCCGCTCATTATACTCCTCCGAAAACAATCTCGGTCCCATAACTTTCAACTTTTAACTTACCATTCCGCAGCACCGCTGCGGAATCTTTAACTATGTCAACGATTCTTGTGTATTTCTTCCGCTGTCCAGCGTAGTAAGATTGATATTGCGGTACTTCAGGTCGATGTTCTTATAGCCATTGAACTGCAGCATCATCTCCACAGGGTCCAGAACCATCTGCTTCTCGATGTGGCTCAAGATCATGCTCGCCAGCAACCCCTCACGAATATCAGAGCCGCTGCCGGCATTGCCGCTGTACGGTCCGCCTGGCATACCCGCACCCAACACACTCGGGTTCACCATCAGCGAAAAGAGAATCTCGCTGTTTGCTGCCGCCGAAGTGCTCAAACGCTCTTCCGCCTTTAGGCTGCTATCCAGCTTGGTAAGAAGCCACTCGCCGTTCTTCTTGCCACTCTCATCAATGTAATATTGGGTAACCAAGGTCTTATTGGCATTTTTGGTGTCGGTAAGCTCTTTTTCAAAATTGTCCATATACTCTTGAATCAGCTTTTTGCGCTCTTCCACATTCTTGTACTCCGCCTTCGGGAACTGCTTCTCCCAATACGAAGCCGGAATCTGGACGTGCCACATCAGGCTCATCGCGTTTTCGTAGGCCTTGTTCAAAAACTGCGGAATCTTATGGGCGATGTCAATCCATCCGCTATCGTATGCCGACTTCCAATCCGGAGTGGCATAGTAGTCATTATTACTGAAATAGTTTTTAATACGCGGAAAGGCAATAGCTCTCACATTCTCCAGGTTTCCAGTATCCTTTCGCCACATCAGATCATATACAGGATCCTGCTCATCCAGCACATCATAAACAGCATAATCTCTGTCTGTTGGCGAACTATTCTTCCAATCACCGTAAACCAGCAACTTCTTCTTATTCTTGCTGATACGGCAATGGCGCGCATTCAGAATCTCCACCCTCACAATCTTGTCACCGGCATTGTTGAACACCAGCAGAGGGAAACAGTTTCCAAACTTGATAAGGTCACGAAACGCGGCGGTATGGAAATTCCTGAACGGCAAACCGCGAAGATACGACAGCACATCCGCATCATTCACCGGCTTCAGCACCTCGCTGTTATTATCGTCAAAGCCCACCACTTGCACAGGAACAACTCCCTGACCATAGCAACAGCGCACCTTATAGTTCAATCCCGTCTTCAGTACACTGGTCCCCTCAATAACAGCATCCGCATCATCCGGATAACAGTTATTGTCACCCCATTGCACATACTCCACATCCTTGAACGAAAACAGATACTCAGGTGTTTCCACCACCCTTTTACTGCCTATAGTGCTACCAAAAACGGCTTTGCCACTCAACATCAGCGGCGTACCTTCTTTATTGAATAATATATCCATAGTCTATATCTTAACTCTCATATTATTGAACATCCTGATATTGTCAATGCAAACCGGATAGATGTGCCCAACAGCGTTTCCATGATCATCCACCTGCTGCACACCGCGCGTGCGATTGTCGGTCATATTCATCCTCAATCCACAGCTGCGCGCCCGTGTGAGTGTCACCAGTTCGCCATTCTTTTTGTAAAACTGGATGGAATAGTATCGGGAACGACCATCTGCAGTCTCACGGGTTTCCATTTCAACCAGCACATCTGCCCTTTGCATTGTATTGCTCATTTCATCTTTTTTGACAAAAATAACACTGTGACCTCAATCGCTTTGGAACAACTTTTCCCCTCTTTTCTCTTCAGATAATAAAGTTCCACGTTTGAGTCCCAGAAGGACACAAAACAACTGTATAAATAACTGATATACAGGAATAATCTCAAAAAAAATTATTTTTTACACAAAATATTACACACTTTTTCTACCACTATTCAAAACAAAAAAAATTACGAAATGAAAATTTTTGCAAAACGCTATTTTTCAGCGTTTTGACCAATCCAAAAAACAATTCTTTCTTACTCAAGCATTTCGAGAGCCGCCGCTCGCCCTACTTGGCACGGAAATTTCTTTTTCCGGTTTGCAAGGAAATATGACAGCGGTATGTGTAACCGACGAAAATAATTACAGCGTCTTACCGCCCATCCGCACTGGCACGAAGTCGCCGCCGTCGCGCTTGACGATGGTGCCGTACTTGGTCCACAGGATCTTATCGACGGCATCAGAGAAATGGGTGGCTTCCTCCGGCAGCACACCGCTGCCGCGCCGCTCGCTGCTCTTGTCTTTTCCCAGCTTGCCGTCGTACTCCTTCACCATTGCGTTGTTCATCGAGATGAGTGTGTAGCGGCAGCGGGTGCCGTTGATGCGGAAGAGCGGCAGTTCCGGATTGTCTTCCTTCAGGATGCTGTTAATGAGCAAGTACTTGTCAGATTGTGGCGGCTCCATTCCCGGATGCTCGTGCTCGATCACCATCCAGCCCGCAGCGGTCAGGTACTCAACGGCCAACTGGTTGTAAGTCTTGCTCTTCACAATGTTGGGGTTGCGGCTGTCGCCGTACTTATCCTTGTAGAAGTGCAGCTCCCGGTTGGCGTGCTGACGGTAGTGGTCGCTGAACTTGGCGCACAGCTCCTTGATGAGCACGTTGCTGTTGCCGTCGGGCTTCACAAAGAACTCGTTGATGATGTTGTGTACTTCCTGGTCGGTGCTCTTCCCTGACACGAAGTCGTAGTTCCTGGTCTGGCTCACGCTGAAGAGGCAGATGGCCGAGCCCCAGTCGGGTACAATTTCCAAGGGGACAGACGGGTTGCAGTCGCGGTCATAGACGGACGAGCCGAGGATGTCTTCCGGCTTGTAGTCGAAGTTGGTCTCCTTGGCCATGGCCATAATCATCTGGCTTTGGTCGGAGGCGTAGTAGATCTGTTTCTCCTCGTTGATGCTGTAGAAACAGTCTTC
>JAEERB010000035.1 GCA_016285615.1 Bacteroidales bacterium | reverse complement strand
AAGATTAAAGAAAAATTCGGGTTGTAATACCTACAGGGCGTAGCACGCTACGCCACCACAAACTTCGGTAGAGACGCGATTAATCGCGTCTCTACTTGTTTTCTGTTAATGTCAGATATAGACACTCCTTCATGTTCTGGTTCTCGTCGCGGAGGTGCATACCACCGCCGAGGCAATATTTGAACACCTTGCAATCCTTGCAGGCGTCCTTGCGAGTCCATTCGCGATTGCGGTACATTTCGAAGCGCTTGTCCCACACTTCCCAGAAATCGTCCTTGTAGATGTTGCCCTGGTCATAGCGAGCGCGGATGCTGGTGCAGCCCGAGATGGCGCCATCGATACGGATACCCGCCACATTGACACCGGCGCCGCAATAGTAAAAATGGTCGCGCACTTCGGCTTCGTAGCCACCCAAGAAGCCTTCGCAAGCAAAAGTGAGGTAAATCTCCTTCTCCTCACGGGTTTTCTTGATGAACTCAAGCAGCTCAACCGTTTGCT
Organism: Bacteroidales bacterium; assembly: GCA_016285615.1. The sequence continues at coordinate 18,486 of JAEERB010000035.1, read as the reverse complement.
CGTGGTTGAGGAACATCGTCGGGTCTTCGGCGGCACGACCCGATGGGAAGATGGTGAAAATGCGCCAATACTTCACACCACCATCAATGAGGAAGCGCTTCATGCGTTCCAAGTCGCCGAAATTATGCTGGTTGATGCAGGTAACCACGTCATACACAAGATCTTTCTCTTTGGAAATCATCTGGATAGCGTTCCATGCTCTGTCGAAACTCTGCGGATTGCCGCGGAAGGCGTTGTGCTGCTCGGCAAAGCCGTCGAGGCTGACGGTAATGGAGTGCAGGCCAGCACGGAGCAGCGAGTCGAAGCGGGCGCGGTCGAGAGCCATGCCGTTGGTTACCATACCCCACGGGTAACCACGCTTATAGAGTTCAAGTCCCACATACTCAAGGTCTTTGCGCATTAGGGGCTCGCCGCCCGAAACCACAATCATCACCTTGTGCGGATCCACGTGCGGCGTAAGAGAATCGATAACGCGCAGGAAATCCTCGGCGGGCATATCCTTGAACAACGACTCCTTACGGCAGTCGCTGCCGCAGTGCTTGCACGCCAGGTTGCAACGCAGCGTACACTCCCAAAACAGTGTGTCGAGAGGGTGCTCTTTTACTTTTTGCTGATAGTACTTGGCAAACAGGTCGAGGGCTATCTTCTTACGCAGCCCAATTTTAGTGGCTTTGTTCTTCATCGTTCACAATCAAAGGTTGCTCCGTAGCGGCGGGATCAATTTGATGGATATTTTCTTTGTACTCGGCGGGGGCCACGCCGTACATCATACGGATATCTCCATCGCCATCCTCCTTATTACAGGAGACCATCATCGAAGAAAATCCCAACACACCGATTAAAAATCGCAAAAATCTTTTTTTTGTTTTCATGTTTTTTTTTTGGAGTTAATATATTCTATTCGCTATCTTTCTTTTTCAAAATGAAATTGATTTCTTTGGTCAGCGTACCATAATCCCAATTGTCTCTTTTGTTTTCTTTTTTCATTTCATCCCTTTCATACTTCAAATCTATTATCGCCGATTCAAAATCCCCTCCATTTTCCTCGCCATCAATATCAGTTACTGCAACTCTAAGGGTTTGATATTCACCACCAATCTCTAACGATCCATGTGCTTGATAGTTTCCAGCGGCATCAGTGTACACCTTATTCCATTCGTTTCCTACTTGAACTTGAATATTGTTGATGGGTTGATTTTCCTCATCCATCACTTTTCCCGAAACTTTAAAGTCGGCGTGAGGTGAGCCATAACAGGCCGTCAGGGTGACGCCCATGATGGGGAAAAGGAGCAGTAATATTTTTTTCAGTTTCATGATAATAATTTTTAAGAGGTTATTCTTTCTTTTTCAGTGTGAAATTCACTTCTTTGGTCAAAGTACCTTCATTCCATCCACTCCCTCCCTGCAAGTCGCCACGGCTGTAGGTTATCGTTTTTATCTGAGGCTCAAAATCCCCACCATTTGCTTCTCCATCAATATCGGTAGCCGTTACGAGTAGGGATTCTCTCCCTAATCGCAAATCACCGTGCGCTCTATAAATGCCCTCTGCGTCTGTATAAAATGTATCGTGCTGTTGTACAACCACTTGAATATCCTGCAACGGCTGTTTATCCTCATCAGAAATCTGCCCTTTGACTTCGTAAGTAGCATGGGGACATCCATATTCTACAGCGCGGTCACACGTTGCCAATGAAAAGCCTAACAAACTCAACAAAAACGTTAATAAACGTTTCATAAGTCACTATTTTTGGCAAAGATAATACTATTTATTTACAGTAAGTATTAAATATAACGCTATTTAACATTTTTTATTATAAAAATGGTGGCGTACCTTCGGCACGCAAGCTTCGATCCTTGCCACTCTCCCCATACTGCGGCCTGACGGCCTTGTAAGGGGTTAATAGGAGATTGTGCCGATGGCACAAAAATTTCTTTTGTCAATACTATCTCGCAGATTAGCGCAGATTTTCAAACAACGCTTTAATTTTCGGCACGAACCTGTCGATGTTGCCGGCACCAATAGTGAGCAGCACTTCGGGGCGGTGGACTTTCAGATAATCGAGTAGTTGCGCATCCTCAACCAGCACTTTGTCAGCTACGGGAATCATATCCAGCAGATATTGCGAGGTAATGCCTGGGATAGGTTTCTCGCGAGCGGGGTAGATGTTGAGCAGGATCACCTTGTCGAGCAGGGCGAGGGCTTCGGCGAATTGCGGGGCGAAGTCGCGGGTGCGCGAGAAGAGGTGCGGCTGGAAGATGCCCGTCAATTGTTTGTCGGGGTAGATGTTGCGCACCGCTTTAAGAAACGCCTTGATCTCTTCAGGGTGGTGAGCATAATCGTCGATATAGACCACATCATCGCGGACCACTTGGAAGTCGAAGCGCCGCTTTACGCCGCTAAATTGGCTCAACTGACTTGAAATAAGTTCAGTGGGCAGTTTTGACAGCCACGCCACGGCAAAGGCGGCGGTGGCGTTGAGCACATTGTGCATTCCCGACACACCCAACTCCACATGGCGACAAATGCCATCGGGACAGAGGATGTCGAAGGCGGCTTTGTGTGGCCATTGCTGAATGCGATGGGCGTAGAAGTCGGCCGACGGCTCAAAGCCATAGACCATCTTGTGCGGATGGCTGATTTTGGCTGCCACTTTCTCACACACCACCACGGCGCCGTCGCGATCCACCTGATCGGCAAACTGCTGGAACGAAGCTTCCAGATTCTTCTTCTCGCCATAAATGTCCAGATGGTCGGCATCCATCGAGGTGATGACCGCGATGGAAGGATAGAGTGTGAGGAACGAACGGTCGAACTCGTCGGCCTCCACAATGAAGGCTTCGGGATTGGACGAAAGCACCAGGTTGCTGTCGAAATTCTTGGCGATGCCGCCAATGAAGGCCGTCACTGGCATGGCGGCGTGGAAAATTTGCGCCAGCATCGAGGTGGTGGTAGTTTTACCATGCGTGCCCGCTACAGCCAGCGTGCGATGCCCTTTGGTAATGATTCCCAGCACCTGTGAACGCTTGTAAATGGGAATATTATTTTCTGTAAAAAATTGATATTCTGCGTGTTGTTTGCTTACAGCAGGCGTATAAACCACAAAATCAACGTGAGCAGGAATCTGGCTCACATCTTCGGTGAAATGCACATGCGCTCCTTCGGCTACAAGCTGGTCGATGAGCGGTGACGGTGTCAGGTCGTAACCATAAACCTCATCGCCGGCGTGCATAAAATAGCGAGCCAGCGCGCTCATGCCAATACCGCCAATACCAAGGAAATATATCGTTCTTTTCTGCTGCATAATCAACTGTCGTTACGAAACGCAAAGATACAGATATTTTTGTTGAAGTGAACAGTGAGAAGTGAGGAGTGAAAAGTTAAGAAGTTAAGGAGTTAAGAAACTAAGAATTATAGAGTTATGGAATTATCGAATTATAGAGATTTAATGTCTAATATCTAAAAACTAGAAACTAACAACTAATAACTAAAGTCTCATTTGTTCTTTGTTCTTTGAATTTTGATTTTTTAGTATGTTTGCAATTCATTCATCGCATATCATTAAAACATCATAATTATGAAAGAGAAATTATTGGAAAGATTTTCGCAATACATTGCGTATGCCACCACTTCCGACGAGACTTCCGAGAGTTATCCGAGCACGGCTGCCCAGCTGGTTTTCGGTGATTTTCTGGTTGAGGAACTGAAAAAACTCGGTTTGACCGAGGTCAAGAAGGACGAATACGGCTATGTGACGGCCACGTTGCCTGCCAACACCGACAAAGTGCTGCCCACCATTGGCTTTATTGCTCACTTTGATACGGCTCCCGACATGCCTGGCATCGCCAAGCCGCGCATTATCAACAATTACGACGGCAAAGACATCATGCTGGATTCTGAAACCAACACGGCGCTGACGCTCGCCGACTTTCCCGAATTGAAGGAGTATGTAGGACAGACTCTACTCACCACCGACGGCAAGACGCTGTTGGGAGCCGACGACAAAGCCGGCATTGCCGAGATTGTCTGTGCCATGGAATACCTTATGGCCCATCCCGAAATCAAACATGGCAAAATCAGAGTAGGCTTCACCCCTGACGAAGAGATTGGCAAGGGTGTGCTGCATTTTGATGTGAAGGGCTTTGGCTGCGACTTTGCCTACACGATGGATGGTGGCGCCGTTGGTGAACTGGAGTATGAGAATTTCAACGCCGCCGCCGCAACCATCAAGGTGCAAGGCCGCAACATCCATCCGGGTTATGCCAAAAACAAGATGGTCAACTCGCAACTGATAGCGATGGAATTCAACGCCCTGCTGCCCGAGTTCCAAAGACCGCAATACACACAGGATTACGAAGGTTTCTACCTACTCATCCGAATGGAAGGCACCGTGGAGAACAGCTCCCTCACCTACATTATCCGCGACCACGACCGCAAACTGTTTGAAGAAAAGAAGCAATATATGCTAACTGTCACCGATTTCCTCAACCAAAAATACGGTAACCGTGTCACCTGCGACATCAAGGATCAATACTACAACATGCGCGAGAAGATTGAGCCCGTATTTCATGTGGTGGAGATTGCCGAAGAGGCCATCAAGGAGGCAGGTGTTGAACCAAAGGTCATGCCCATCCGTGGCGGTACCGACGGCGCCAACCTGTCGTTCAAAGGTCTGCCCTGCCCCAATATTTTTGCCGGCGGCCACAACTTCCACGGCAAATACGAATATGTGCCGCTGGAGTCAATGGAAAAGGCAGTGGAGGTGATTGTCAACATTGCCAAGATTGTTGGCGAAAGATAATTGTTGAACTGTTGATACAAAAAAAGGGCGAATTTACATTCGCCCTTTTTTATTGTTTTATAAATCAGTCGTTTATTTTACATTGGGTTCTTCCAGGCCAAGGTGTTGTTTCTTATCCACAGCTTTCAGGATAATACCCAGAATAAGTGCGGAAACACCCAAGCATGCCAGCATTACAAGCGGCCAGGTGTAGTCGTACTGAACAGCAGCTTGTTCAGAAATGGCTTGCACTTGGCTTGCGGCCTGTTCCGGAGTCATCAAACCACTGGCTACAGCTGCCGAGGTCTCTTCCTTAACTTGGGCAATACGAGCCACAATCTCCGGATTGGTCTTGTCGAGCACCTTACCGATAAGCAGCGGGAAGAGCCACAAGCCGATATTCTGAATCCAAAAGATGAGTGCGTAAGCCGAGCCGATGATCTTCTCATCGACCAACTTCGGCACACTGGGCCACAAAGCGGCGGGCACCAATGAGAACGAAGCACCCAACACCAAAATGGTCACATAAGCTACAACAACGCCACCGATTTCACTTTCTTTAAAGCCAGGAAGGATGAAAGCAAATGTCAAGTGGCAGATTATCAGCAATAAAGAGCCAATCATAAGCATAGAAGCGGCTTTACCTTTGTGGTCCACATAGTTACCCAAAATAGGAGTGATAGCCACGGCCAACAGCGGGAATACGGCGAAAATGGTTTCGGCAGTACCACGCATGTAGCCCATGTAACAATATACTACCAGTGCCACAACAGCCAAGGCCATCAAGACAATCTTGTTGGTTTTGTTCTTAGAGAAGTTGCTGGTAAACGAACAAACGGCCACGGCCAGCATGACGATGTATTGGATGATGGTCACGCTGCTGCCAGCCCAAAAGCCTTCGCCAGGATTAAGAGTCAGGTTGCATTGCAACATGTTCACTGCATATTTCTGGAACGGGAAGATGGCGCTGTAATAAAGCACGCAGAGCAGAGCCACCAACCAGAAACCGCCAGAGGAGAGGATTTTGCCAATATCGGAAACCTTGAAGGGATCGTCTTTCTCTTCGGCTTCACCAGTTTGAGCATCCAATTTTTTGTCCATGAAGAAGTAAACGATGAACATCATGAGCGCGATGCAGAGCAATACCACGCCAAAGGCTACGGAGCGGGAAACATCCACATTACCACCCAACTTAGCAAAGAAAGGCGAGAAGATCATACAGGTGGCAACACCCAGACGGGCGAGGGCCATCTCAGAACCCATTGCCAGAGCTGTTTCGCGACCTTTGAACCATTTTACAATACCACGTGAAACGGTGATACCGGCCATTTCCACACCGCAACCGAAAATCATGAAACCGATAGCAGCCACTTTAGCAGAGGCGGGCATTCCTTCATAGAACGGAGCCACACCCAGTTGCTCAAAGCCTGGAATGTGATTCAAATGGTTGGTGAACCAAACCTCTATACCACTACCCATAAAAGCTTCTGTCACAGCATAATACTTAATGAGTCCGCCGATGAGCATCACAGCACCCGACAAGACGGCAGTGAAACGCACACCCATTTTATCGAGAATAATACCGGCAAAGATGAGGAAGAATACAAAGACATTCAGGAATGTCTCGGCGCCCTGCATCGTACCGAAGGCGGTGGAGTCCCAACCGCGAGTTGACTGCATCAAATCTTTAATTGGAGAGAGAATGTCCATGAAGATGTATGAACAGAACATAGCCAGCGCCAGCAAAAGCAGCGCAATCCAACGCATGGCGGGATTGTCTCTCAATGTAGCTTGTATTTTTTCTACCATAATTAAGAAATTTAAAAAATGTTAATATGTTATGTTATCTTGATTTTCGATGGGCAAAGATACGGCAACTTTTGTTTTGTTATCACAAAAAAATCTTCACTTTAGTCGGCCTCATTGCGCATAGCGGCGCGCCGGTTGTCCTTCTCTTTGATGCTCTCACGCTTGTCGTACATCTTCTTACCACGGGCGAGGGCAATGTCGAGTTTGGCATAGCCGTTTTCGTTAATCCACATACGTGTCGGAATAATGGTCATGCCGCGTTCGTTGAGTTTAGATTGTAACTTCTTGATTTCCTTGCGAGTAAGCAAAAGTTTGCGGTCGCGTTTGGGTTCATGGTTGTTGTAGCTGCCGTTGGCATACTCGCTGATATGGATATTGTGTGCCCACAACTCCCCATTTTCAAACGAGCAGTACGAATCGGTAAGGTTGACCTTGCCTGCGCGAATGGATTTTATTTCAGTGCCGCACAACACGATACCCGCCGTGAAAGTTGTGAGCAGATAATACTCAAACTCAGCTTTACGGTTTTTGATGGATATGCTGGAATTGTTCTGGCTTTTATTCTTACTCATGAAAATCCTTCCCCATTATACATACTTATCGCCAAAATCCACCTGCACATCGTTGACATACTGGCGAATCTGCTGTTCGTCCTCTTTCTTGCAAATCAGCAATTCATCATCGTGATCCACAATAATATAATCTTCCATCCCTTGGATAACAGCCACTTTGTTTTTCGGCATGTTAATGATGCAGTTGTGCGTATTGTAAGTTTTTACCTGACGACCGATGATGGCGTTGCCATTGTCGTCTTTCGGGCGCATATCGTACAGCGAACCCCATGTACCTAAGTCGGACCAGCCGAACTCGGCGGCGCACACATACACATTGCGGGCTTTCTCCATAATGCCGTAGTCGATGGAAATGTTACGACATACCTGATAGATGTTGTGGATGAAATCCTTCTCATCGCGGGTGTTGTAGAAGACCATGCCTTGCTTGAACAGGTCGTTGATCTCGGGCAGGAACTCCTCGAATGCCTGCTCGATGGACTTTAGCGACCACATGAAGATACCGGCATTCCACAAGAAGTCGCCGCACTCGATGAACTGTTTAGCCATTTCATACGCAGGCTTTTCGGTGAAGGTCTTCACTTTATAGACAGAGTTGCTATCTTTATACTTCACATCTTCCTCGTACTGGATATAGCCGTAGCCGGTGTGCGGGAACGATGGACGGATGCCGATGGTGAGCAGGTTGTTGCTCTCGGCGGCGATGGCCATGCCCGACTGGATCACTTCGGTGAACACATCTTCTTTTTGGATGACATGGTCAGACGGAGCCACTACGATGACGGCATTAGGATTCTTCTTCTTGATTTTATAGTTAGCGTAGGCGATACAGGGAGCGGTATTGCGGCGAGCTGCCTCCAATACGATGTTCTCTTCGGGCAGCGCAGGCAGCTGCGCCTTCACCGTATCACGATACATGATATTGGTCACCACATAGATATTTTCGGGAAGACAAATCTTCTCAAAACGACGAAAGGTCTTTTGTATCAATGTGGTACCATCACCTAAAATATCAATAAACTGTTTTGGGGTGGCGGTTTTGCTGAGGGGCCAAAAGCGGGCACCGATGCCGCCAGCCATAATTACGCAATAATAATTGGGATTTATCATAAAATGTATTGTTTGCTATGAATAACGCTAATTGGAAAAATAAATTATGTTGTCTTCTGCTCTTTTTGTTTCTCGAGATAGCAGTGGCGGCAAAGCGGCTGGTAACTCTCCTTTTCGCCCAACAGCACCTGCTTGTCATTCAGCACGGTACGATAGGAATATTGCGCCAAGTCGCCACATTGTACACAGATGGCGTGCGTTTTGGTCACATACTCGGCCACCGCCATCAGCTGGGGCATCGCGCCGAAAGGATTGCCGAGGTAATCCATATCGAGACCTGCCACAATGACGCGGATACCGCTGTTGGCCAGCTTATTGCAAACAGCCACAATACCTTCGTCGAAGAACTGTACCTCGTCGATGGCCACCACTTCCACGCTTTCCATATTGACATACAACAGTATCTCGGCCGAGTTGTTCACGGGCGTTGACATGACGGAAGTCTCATCGTGCGAAACCACAGCCTCCTCGTCGTAGCGGGTATCCACTGCGGGCTTGAAAATCTCGATTTTCTGGTTGGCGAACTGCGCGCGGCGAATTCTTCGCAGCAATTCTTCCGTTTTGCCGGAAAACATCGAGCCGCAAACCACCTCAATCCATCCTTTATTCTTGCTCCTATTCGCTTTACTCTCTAAGAACATCGACTTATTTGTTGCGTTTAATATTTTTTGTATTTTTGAAGACTTTTTCGCCATGCAAATTTACAAAATCATCGCATATATCTGTCATTAATTTCAATCCAAACCATTATGAAAGAAAGTGTGCTTCAAATCATTCACAATCTAACAGATATCAAAAATCAACTCAACGATTTAGCCCCTATTGAGAAAGACATTCTACTGCAAGAAATCCGTCAACTTTATGTTTCCGTTTTGGAAGCCGAAACCACTAAAACTGAAGAAGCTATTCCCGTGATAACACCTGCCAAGGAAGAGCCGAAGGAAGAAAAAGTTGTTGAGGCACAAGAAACTCCAGCCGAAGAACCCGCCATGGAGTTTGAGACGAAGGAAGAGGAACCTGCTCCCGAGCCGGAAATCATTGCAGAAGAGACGATAGAAGAGCCGGCGCCAGCAGTTGAACAAGAGCTGGAAATAGCTGAGCCAGAACCCATTGAGCCCGAACCTGTAGTTGAAGAGCCCGCCGAGGCAGCACAGCCCGAAGTGGCCGCTACGCTTGAGCCAGAGCCCGCCGACATTGCCGACGACCTGCTGCAATTCCTTCCAAAAGAGATGACCGAAGAGAAAGCCGTGGCCGAGCAGCCCGAGGAGAAGACCGCTGAAGAGAAGGTGGCCGAGTTTAGCGCCTCCCTGTTCCCCGAAGAACCTGCCGTTGAGCCCGTTGCACAGCCCGTTCAGCCGGAGCCCAAACCGGCCGAGCAACCCAAACCCGTTGAGCCGGCGCCGCAAACAACATCGGAGAAACGCTCGCTGAACGACCTGCTGCAATCGCAACACGAAGAAAACTCCTTGTTCAACAAAATGCAGCAATCCAAAATCAACGATCTGCTTAAAGCCATTTCCTTAAATGATAAATTCTTGTTTATCAAAGAATTATTCCAAGGAAAAGGAGAGGATTTCAGTCTCAACATTCAGAAACTGAACAACTGCGCCAACCTGGATGAAGCTTTTGAGGAATTAGAAATGATGAAGAAACACTACTTCTGGGAATCCACCTCCGAGGCTTATCTGTCGCTGTGCGACCTCATCCGCAGAAGATATATCAACTAAGAGAGATGAAGAGACTGCTTTGCGTTTTTGGATTACTTTTTTGCCTGAGTTTGGTTTACGCTCAGAGCGATGACGATATTCCGCTCCCAAAAAGCCTGCAAACAGGCAGAGCGGCCAATAATATCGACCGCAAAGTGAAATTTATGGTGGGCGGCTCCTTCGGCTTCCAGATAGGCACCTATACGGCCATTGAAGTGGCGCCCAAATTCGGCATTTATGCCACCGACTTTCTTGCTTTCGGCATTACGGGCACCTACATGTTCATGCATACCCGCGCATACGGACTGTCGCTCAACAGTCACACTTTCGGCGGCGGCGCTTTTGTGGAAGGATATGTCTGGAAACGACTTATTTTGCACGCATCCTATGAATATCTTAACTTTGATGCCTTATTTATTGATAATGCAAACCAAGTATATGTAGACAGAGTGGGTAATCATGGCATTTTGGTGGGACCGGGCTATCGCCAGAAAGTGGGCGAGCGTGTCAACATCTTCGCCTTGATATTGTTCCCTGTCTATCAAAGTCAACACGAGCTAAAACCTTACTCCATACCCGTTTACAAAGTAGGTGTCACCGTTGACATATAAAGTTACCATGTCGTCATTCCAAACCCAATACCAGCTTTCGCGGGCCTTGTTGAAAAACAAGAACAACCGCTACTCACGCCCGATAGTTCATCTGGCGGTAGCTGGCGTGGTGCTCAGTCTGGTCATCATGATTATTGCCGTCTCGGTAACGACGGGCTACAAAAACCAGATTCGGCAGAAGGTCATTGCGATGGGCTCGCACATCCGCATCTCGAACAACGACCTGAACTACTCGTACGAGCCAGTGCCATTCGACCGCCAACAGCCATTTGTCGGCACCTTGGAAGCCAACCCGCACATCCAGAAACTGCAATACTACTCCACTAAAGTGGGCATCGTGAAGACCGACGACCAAGTGGAAGGCATTGTGCTTAAAGGCATTGACACATCGTTCCTATGGAGCAATTTCGGACAGAACATTATTGCGGGCCAGCCCTTGAATGTGTCGGGCGAAGAGGCCAGCAAGGAGATTCTGATCTCCTCCACCCTGTCGAAAAAACTGCAGCTGGCGGTGGGCGACCGCTGTCGCACCTATTTTGTGCAAGACCCGCCGCGACAGCGCAACTTCACCATTGTGGGCATTTACGAAACGGGTATGCCCGAATATGACGAGAAATTCGCCCTCGTGGATTTGCGGCAGGTGCAGAAACTCAACGACTGGGACAGCAATCTCGTGGGCGGCATCGAAATATTGATTGACGACTACGATCGCATTGATGAGGTGGGCCAATTTGTCAAAGACAACGCCCAGATTTTGCAGCAAGCCGTCAGGATGCAAACCTCGGGCGATTCAACCCTCACCGATACAGTAACTTACCAACTCAAAGCCGAGACCATCAAGGAAATCTATCCCGAAATCTTCGAATGGATTGCCCTTTTCGACACCAATGTCATTGTGCTGATCATCATTACCTGCATCATCTGCTTAGTTACGATGCTGTCTAACTTCTTCATTATCATCTTGGAACAAGTTCAAACCATTGGCATCCTAAAAACGTTGGGTATGAAAACCGGCAACATTTTGCAACTCTTTCTCTTCATTGCCGGCAAAATCATTTTACGGGGCCTCATTATCGGCAATGTGGCGGCCATCGCCATCTGCTGGCTGCAAAAGGCGTTCCATTTGGTCAAACTTGACCCAGCCACTTATTATGTATCCTATGTTCCCATCGACTTTAACATCCCGATAATCATTGCGTTAAACGCTGGCATATTGCTACTTTGCATTTTGGTGCTGGCGGTGCCCTCCTTCTACATTGCCAAACACATCTCACCTGTCAAGGCCATCCGTTTTGATTAGCCATTACAATTTATTGAGAATGAAATATTTAAAGTATAAAAGACTGCTCCTGTCTTTTGTTTTCGGAATGATGACTTTAGCCGCCACCGCACAAATATCGCCATTGGACTACGGCCTACGTGAAGCCACCACGGGCATTGAACGCTATCAAGCTCTTTATAAAGCACATAGCGAAGCTATTTCACGTGGAACAACCGTAACTTACGAAGGCATTACCTCGCTGGAAATTGAATTGCCGACTGACTTCAAGTGCATCCCTGTTGGGCGCTACACCGACTTTGGCGGCGTGGTTTTCTATGTCACCAACCGCAGTCGCCACGACGCCTTGTTTGTGATGAATGACTGGGGCACGTCTGTTGACCTGCCCAAAGAGATGGTTGACGGCCGCGATTTTCGCTCGGTTTCCGCATTGGCAGATGGGTATAAAATGCTGATATTAAACGACAAGCATCCGTGGACCGAGCGCCAGGGCTATGGATATCGTGTTTACCGTAAAGATATTCTGCTATTGCACAACGGACGAGGCGAAAGTGGCACCATTGCCCCGTGGAATACCGAAGCTACAAAATTGAGTGCCAGCTATATAAATATCGACACCGCACAAAAAGTATTCAAGGGGCTCACGCTGCTACGGAGCAAGGAATCGACTTTCCGAACCTACTGCCTCACGATGAACGGCCAGTATAATGTGCTGATTGAAAATGTTTTCGTAAGTACACCAAGGAGTCGGATGATTGATGACCGTGTGTTTGGCGTGTACGACTGTATGCGCATCACCTTCCGCAATGTGCGCGTGGCCGGCACCTATTCGGGCTACGGACGCTGGCGCGACTATGGCTACGCCTTCTCGATGAGCAATGTGCGCGATGCCCGCTTTGAGCTCGTGAGCGCCGACGGCAACTGGGGTGTTTTCGGAACTAATAATTTGGCTAACACCACTTTGATAAGCTGCGACATCAACCGCTTCGACATCCACTGCTATGGCCGCGACGCCCTGCTGGAGCGATGCACGCTGCGACAGCGCCAAACGCAGTTCTCGTCGATGTACGGCACCGTCACTTTCGACTCGTGTCGCTTTGTGGACTGCATTCCCGTGCGCATCCGTTCGAGCTACAACGCCTATACTCCCTTCGATATCAAGATGTTGAACTGTACCTTCGAGCTGACACCGAGACATCATTCGTTAGTCAATGTGATGCTGCTCGACACTGCCAAAAATAGTCGTCCGGAGCTCAACACAAAGTGTTGGCCCAATCTGCAAGTCATTGGGATGAAGGTAATTGCGCCCCGAAATGTTCGTTCGCTGGATTTGTTTGAACCAACGGGCACCCTCAGCGAGTTGAGCAAGCCCGTGGGCTACCTTAACAAAGTGACCGTCAAAGACCTGCAAATAATGCGCCCCAACGGGAAGGCCGCCGACATTCCATGCCAGCTCTCAACCAAAGAGTTCAAGACTGTAACGGAGTTACTATTTACAATTGATAATTAACAATTTACAATTAATCTTCTGCGCAAATCCACGCGATTCGTGGCAATTTATATCTCCACGAATCACACGAATTAACACGGAATAATTCTCCCGCAGATTTCGCAGATTAACGCAGTTTTTTCAATACAATATTCCCATTCCCTTCTCGTTATAATACTTTAGACTTTAGCAATTCAATTTATCTATAACTCTATAACTCTATAATTCTTACCTCCTTAGTCCCTTAACTTCTTAACTATTCACTTCTCACTTAATCCTTCATTATTTCACATCTTAACAATCCCCTTTTATGAGCACCTTAAAATCTTGGTTTAAAAACCTTTTGGAAAATTTCAAGCAGGTTTTTGTTCGTTATCCGTTGGCTTGCTTTTTCTCGCTGACGCTAACCGTTATGATTTCGTCTCTCATTATTGCCGAAGATATCAAAATGGAGGCTGTCTTTTTCAGCGTGATGTGGGGCTGCGGCTTGGCAGCCGTGTTGACCTTCGCCTTCGGTCTCTTCTGCAAGCATCACGAAACCAAGTTGTGGCAACAGCTCACAGGCTATGGCGCAGCTGTCCTGCTGGCTGCTGGCGGCGGCTGGCTATTCTACCACTTTTACGGCAATGACGTTGTTGGCTATTATGCCACCACAATGGTGTTTATCACGCTGTTGGTACTTTTCTGGCTACCCATGGCTGGCAAACGCAACATAAAACTGACTTGGAACTACCACGCCCGTTTGGTGCTGTCGGGCATAGCAGCCGTAGTACTGGGCTGTGTCGTGGCACTGAGCCTTAGCGGCATCCTCGGCTCCATCTATCTGCTTTTCAATGTGGAGACAGACAAATTGCTGGAGGTCTTGCTGGCTATCACCTATTGCTTCTTCACGCCGTGCTGCGCCATGGCCCTGATACCCGTAGAGCGCGAAGCATACGACCAGCCGCTGCAATACCAGAAATTCACCCGTATATTGGCACTGTACATCCTGCTGCCACTCATCTGCATTGAGGGCATCATTTTGTACATTTATATGTTTAAAATATTGTTCCAATGGCAGTTGCCCGATGGCGGTGTGGCCTATTTAGTCTTCTCTTACGCCATCATCGGCTCGCTCATCTGGTACCTTCTTATGCCTGTCTATCTTTCCGAAGAGAAACAGTGGGCGCGCTTCTTCAACCGCACTTTCTTCATTTCGCTGCTGCCGCTGTTAGGCTTGCTCTTCGTAGGCCTCTTCCGTCGCATCGGCGACTATGGTCTCACCACCAACCGCTATATCGTCTTCCTCGTGGCTTGCTGGTTTACCGTGATGGCTATCTTCATGGCGATTAAAAACACGAAGAATGTCTTGCCATGGCTGATGTCGCTCACCGCCATCTCACTGCTGGTCATGTTCGGACCATGGAGTATGTTTGCCGTACCAAAAGTAATGCAAACGCGTCATTTTGAGAAGATTACAACAGAATACAACCTGCTCGTCGACAGTCACATCGTGGCACCGGCCGAGTCGCTGACCTTGGAGCAGAACATCGAACTGAGCGAATCGCTCGACTTTTTCTTGGAAGAGCAAAACCGCTACGACTTCACCGAACACTACTTTGCCCTCTCCAAAGCCGAAACCGACTCGTTGGATGATGGTGGTTACTACGCATTACATAACAGACTGATGGAGAGAATGAAAGGTGAATATATCCACGAATGGGACCGCCGACACCGCGAAGATGCGGAAGTAGAAGAGGTAGACCAAACATACTCTTTCCGCCAGCATGTCGATACAAGACAGATGTATCATATTTCGGGTTATGATTACAGTTTCTACTTGGATGAATGGAATAATGGGCTTAAGGAACATTGGTACGAAAACGATCCTATCCGCTTGAATGTCAAGACCAATTTGGACAGCTCGGCGGTTATCACTTTCTCGTTTACCGACCACTCATTCGACATCAACCCGATAGAGTCGTTAGGGTTGGCCAAGCGCATCGACAACGGCTGCGATAACTACGGAAATCTGTTGCATAATCATGAAATAGTACACGAAGACAGCTATCTCAAACTCTATTTGGATGTTTTAGATATTCGTGTTTTAAGAGACTCAACAGGAACGGATTACCTTGACAATATTGAGTTCAGAGCGTTCTTGAAGAAGAAATAAAGAGATTTCTTCGGCTGCTGCGCAGCCTCGAAATGACGCGCTACGACTGTTTGCCAATGTTTTCCTCAATCATCTCTTTGAGGTATTGCACAATTTCGGGGTTCTGGACCGACATGCCGTCCAGGGCCTCGTTCACTTCGTCGGTGTCGAGGACAAAGTCGGTCTGGTCGTCTTTGTAGTGAAAGATAAAGCGTACATCGGGATAGGAAGATAGCGTGAGCACCACGGCACCGGCCAGGTCACCCATAGGCTTGCGGTCAATGTGTGTCAGGCCGAAGGTGGCGGTCACCTCAGTGCCTACGCCCACCTGTGATTGTATGTTGAACGAACCGCCCGTCAGCTCGGCGTTCTGCTTGAGCAGTGGCAGTCCCAGTCCCACTTTGCGCGTAGTGCGCGTGGTGAAGAATGGCTCAGTCACCTTTTTCACCATCGTCTCGTCCATGCCGCAGCCATTATCTTTGAAACGGAGCACCAGCTTGTCGTCGGCGGTGCTTTTTTCCACATCCAATTCAATCTTTGTGGCCTTGGCGCGAGTGGAATTTTGCAATATGTCGATGATGTGTAACGATAAATCTTTCATACTGAGTTATTTAAGTCAGAGAAACAAAACGCCCTTGCTCCTGGTGCAAGGCCATACGAACCTCTTCAAACGAGCGCGTCTCCATCTCGAAAAAGCAGGGCGCCGTACCCACCACATCGGGAATATGGGCATCAGAAGCACGCGTGAAGGTTTTGTCCTTGAGGTAGGGATGCTCCTTCAAGATCTTCTCTTTGTCGCCACGCTTCGACAGTTCAACAGCATCGTAATCCAAATCGAAGGGGATGAAGCCCAACTGCGAGATGACGCTGTTCTTCATCTTATCAATATGAGCCGGAATAAAGAGGCCGTTCAACTCTTTGACTTTTGTATTTATCTGTTTAATAGACACATCCAAGCCAGAAGTCAGCAATCGTGGCTCTTCATATATGATATTGTCCTCCTCGTCAATCTGCACCTGGTCGCCAAAGAAGTCGGGCGAGTTGGGAATATTGGGCAAATGTTCGTCGAGATACTGCTGGAAAGCGTCCAGTTGCTCGTATGTTTCGAAAAAAGCCAAACAGTGCGCCTCTTCCTTCGTCGTCACTTCAGCACCACAGAGGATGAAGATATTGCGGCGTTTGGAATAGTGTTGCGCCAGACGGCAGTGGCGGGTAGCGTTATGGTCGGTGATGCCCAGAATGTCCACGCCGCGTTGTAACGCCAACTCGACAATATACTCGGGCGTCATATCCAAATCGCCACACGGAGAAAGAAGTGTGTGGTTGTGCAAATCGGCTTTATAGCGAGTCATGGCGGAAAAGCTGTTAGCAGATAAGCTGATATACCTGACCTGCCGTTTCGAAGGTTTGCTGTGTGGTGCCTAAAATCGGAATCTCTTCTTCTACAGCATGTTGCAGCGTATCCTCTTCGGGCTCAAAGCCTTTGACAAGGATAATGCACGACAAATCTTTCAACGAAGCAATGGCAGCCACATTTTGGTGCGTTTGCAAAGTAATCCAGGCCATGCCCGATTTTGCATTGCCCATCACATCGCTCAGCAAGTCGGATACATAGCATCCTTCAATAGTTCTATCTAAATTGGTTTCTCCGCAGAAGATTTTCAGATTCATCTTCTCTGCTAATTCTTTAACGGTCATATGATATAGTTTTTAGTTGTTATTTTTAAGGTTAAGAAGTTAAGAAACTAAGAAGTTAAGAGTTATGGAGTTATCGAAGCTTCTATAATTCTATGATTCGATAATTCTACTTTCATTCTGATTTGTTTCTTTTAATTGTGAATCGTGAATTGTGAATTGTGAATTACTCTATCGCCAAGTCCGCAATATTATCGGGGTTAAACTTATCGGTGCCCCAAATCTGGTAGGCAATCTGCAGTGCTTCTTCGGTTGAGAGGCGGGCATTTTGTTCTAATATGCGTTGAATGAATACACAGCGCTTAATGTCGGTTTTTTCGCTACCCACGGCCAGCGAGAACTCCTTGCACGACTGGTAACCGCACATACGGCAGTCGATTTGCGGCAGGTGCTTGTTGATAGAAATGGATTTCTCCATCTTGCGCATAGCCACGCTGATGTCATTGTCGAGCTTGTCCATGGAACGCGGCTCCACCTTGCCTACCTTGCTGTGTTTATCCAAATAGTCGGCATCGGCCAGCAAGCCGTTCTCCTTCACAGTCACTTCGGCGGGACTCTTCTCGGCTCTATATTTCTGTTTTTCAACGATAAGGAAGCGGTTGTTGGCGCAGAGGATACCGCCGGCGCAACTCTGGTCGCACGCGCGCAGTTCGAGGAAGTCGATGTCGTCAATATCCTCATTTTCCAACTTCTCCAAGAATGTGGAAACGTTGTGCACATCGTCAATTGCCAAGTTACGACCTTTTTTCAGCAGGCTGATTTCACCGTCGGTCAGCGCCCACAGCAACGCATCTTTCGACAAGATATTCAAACGAAGATCGGCGGGTGGAGGTGGACAATCGCCCTGCTTGATACGACGCAACACTTTGTTATACAAGTAGTTCATATTGATAACACCATCAATGGGCGACTTCTCATCACCCACAGGGCTTTTCACGGCAGCAATCTTGGCGGCGCAGGGAGCCACATAGAAAATGCCGATATCTTCAGGAGCAACACCCTGTGTCTCAACAAGATGCTTTTTGATATACAGGGCTGTCAAATCCAACGGCGGCTTGGTCAGCATCAGGTTGCCTACCAGCGAGGGAAACTTCACCTGTATCAATCGCACGATGGCGGGGCAGAACGAAGAGATGACGGGCATTTCCCTATCGGGATCTTGCATCTTCTTGGATAACAACTGCTTAATCACATCCACACTCTGTTCTACTTCATAAATATGTCGGAAGCCTAAATCGGCCACGGCGGCCACAATATCTTTTTCCTTAACTTTGTCAGGAAACTGCGATCCGAAAATGGAAGG
>JAEERB010000034.1 GCA_016285615.1 Bacteroidales bacterium | reverse complement strand
CACCGCCACTTTCAGTTACCTCGCTGGTAACGGTTGCTCTGATATCCATAATATTATCAACCGATTGGGTAACAACCGTCGGCTTTTGAGCCACTACCAGCGGTGAGAAGGTAATCTCATTACCGTAGGCGGTACCCACCTTGTTGGTTGCGTAGGCACGTGCGTAGTAGGTCTGGCCTGCAACAAGGTCTCTCAATTCTACGGAGAAAGAGCCCAAGCCCTCGCCACTGGGGATTACGCTAGATGCTTCGATAGTAGGAGCTGCGGTCGTAGCATAGCAAATACCACGTGCTGTTACAGCCTCGCCACCATCGCTAACAACCTCACCATCAACAGTAGCCCTATCGGTCATGATGTTATGAGCTTCGCCAGTGGTTACTGTAGGCTCTACGGGCAGCGGGAGGGTCTTGAACGATACATCCTCGCCGTAGCTGATGCCCACCGAGTTAATCATGTAAGCTCTAACATAGTAGGTTGTCTCGTGGGTCAAGTCGTTCAGCACGGTAGAGAATTCATTTTCAGTACCTTCTACAATAACTTTGTGATTGTCAACAGTGGGAGCCGTATCGTTATTCCAGCAGAAACCACGCTCTGTAACAGCGGTATAGCCATTGGAAACGATCTTGCCATGAGCCGTTGCCGAGTAATAGGTAACATCGCTCATAGGTTCTGTCTTCACAACACCCAATATTGGGTCGGGTTCCTTTACGCAACGAACAAAGTAACCATAAAGCTGACAACCAGGTTCATAGTAGCGTTGCAAATTAGAACCAGTATTTTGGATAAAGAACGGCAGACAGTTGCTACCAGTCTTGGTGGAAGTCCAATAGGCATCGTGTCTACCTTCACATCTAGGATAGGATGATGTAGTATTGCCGTTCAAACTGCCTGCATAGAACCAACCGAAGCCCGTAGCATTGCTGGTGGGTTGCGGTTTGCCCATATCATAATTTCCAAAGTAGTGTGGTATAACCAACGGATAAGCCAAACTGATGTTACCAATAGAGCCTCTACCGCTGGTGTTGCAAGTAACGGCAGCATTGTTGGCGTAAGTCTCGCTTACATAATTTAACAAATCACACCAGTCATCCATGGTGGAAACACGCCAGCCGATAGGACAGATTGCATTATCATCATTGATAAAGCCCACACCATAGTAGTAACCGCAAACCTCAGCAGGCATGGTGTCATTATTTTGGATAAAGGGTTCGTACATAGCCTTCTCTAAGGAAACCTTTGTCATGGTTGGTCTGTCATAGAACTCAATAGGTGTACCATCGGCATATTTAGTGGTGCGCAAGTTCTCGCGCATCCAGCAGTTGGAACCTAAACGAACTGTTTTATATTCGTTACCATCTGCATCCGTAACGGTACCGCAATCAACCAATCCTTCGGGATCCGGCATTACCACTTTCATATCTTCGGTATAGAGCACCATATCGGCAGTTTTAGCATAGCCTCTCACATAGTATGTCGCGCCCTGAATCAACGAAAGCGTGGTTTGGAATACGCCGTCCTCGGTTGAACCGTCCTTGACAGTACCTATCAACTGATAGGTGGCATGGCTATTGAGTGTTCTGTTGGGGTATAAGCTGTAGATAAAGCCACGTTCAACGATCTCAGCGCCATTCGACTGCTTAGCCGAAACAGTGGCTGATGTGTTGGTAATGTCGGTAACTTCACCTGCTTCTATCGATGGCATCACATACTCAACCGTAGTGAAGGACAACTCTTCGCCGTAAGCTAAGTCAGAGGCTGTTTGAGCGTATGCTCTGAACACATACTTGGTGCTCGGCGTCAGCGATGTAGCCAAAGCCGAGAATTCTGGTGTCAACGTGGCAGCCACGGCCAGCCAGGAATCGGTGCTGTCTTTTTTGTATTGGAAACCGCAAGCGGTAACATCTTCCGAGGTCTTGGTAAAGGTACCATGCAGCAAAGCCTTTACAGAAGCTATTTCTGTTGCTTCCAATGTCTTAACAACAGGAGGCGTTATGGCCATCG
Organism: Bacteroidales bacterium; assembly: GCA_016285615.1. The sequence goes on along the minus strand of JAEERB010000034.1, from coordinate 17,001 downwards.
TAGTAAAATATTTTGGTTCTGCATAAGTGGTGTCGGACTCCGTAATAGCGTATGCGCGCACAGCATACTTTGTATTTTGTTGCAAATCAAACATTTCGTAATTAAAGGGCGAGGTAATTTGAGTACCAATAAACGATCTTATATTTACCCATTCGGCACCTTCGCGCAGTTCAAAACCGATTTTCTTTACGGATTCTTCGCCTTTGGCAAAACTACCATACACATGAGCACGGTTGTAGTCGATGTCGGTCACACTATCGGTGGTAACGGTTGGAGGAACGATTCCTGTGGTGGTGAAAGTCACCTCTTCGCCATAGTAATACTCTTCTTCGGCAATGGCGTAGGCTTTGAAGACATATTGGGTCTCTTTGGTCAGGTTGCGAATACCGAAGGTAAATTCGGCATCGGTATGATCGCAAGTCAATGTATTCCATTCAGTTGCGTTAGCTTGTCTCCAGTTGAAACCTTCTTCTGTCACCGTCATATTGTGGGCTTTCCAGCTACCACTCAAAGTGGCGGTTGACGAGGTGAGGTTGAAGGCGCTGTCGGTGCGGACAGTCAGGTATGGAGGAATCTCTTCGTTAGGGAACACGAAGGTCACGGTACCACTACCCTGTTGTTTCTGTGTAACCGTGGCCTCTTTCGAGCCGTCAATCTGGGTGGCATAGCCGACATATTGCATATTGTCGCCTTGCGCAAACAGATTATTGGTGTGTTTTTTAGTGGTTTCGACGGTTAACGGCATACTGCTAACATACTCAATACGAGCCTGTTCGCCAGTATTGCTCAGGTTAATCATCTTGATGGAAGTATTGCCGTTTTTGGTTACGGCACTCAGCAGATAGGTCTGCGGCGTGTTCATTGTGGCGCGGAACTGGTGTTCGCCACTGGGCAAAGTATTGTGATACTCAGCCACTTTCTTACCGTTGATGTCGAACACCACCAGGTCAACCTTCTCCTTGTTCAGAAGCGTCAATCTGAAATCGGTGATACCATTGAACGGGTTAGGAACGTTCTGATACAACTTCACACTGCCCTTCTCGTTCTCCCAACCGTGAATGCCCACCGTATTCATTGTCAGGATGGTGTCAGGATAGTATAGCACTTCGGTCCAACCTTGAGTGAGGTTGGTCACCATAATACTATCCAGTTGCTGATAACTGTGGTCTTGATGTTCGGCCTCGAACTTCAACGTGACCACTTCTTGTGCATAGGAGTTAAAACTCCACAACATTGCAACAAGAAAACTTAACAAATAGTAGAATTTTCTCATAATATGGGGATTTGGTGAATATTTCAATTTTTGAAAAATACGGCTTTAAAAATAAAAAAAAAGATACAAACATCCAATAGAATGTAAAAAAATCAAAAAAAAATGCAATTTTTTTCTTGCTCTTCGCCTCTATTTAGACAAATTACAAACAATATTTTTTCTTAAATTTGCACCCTCAATCAAAAGGAAACTTATGGTTAGCAGACGTTATTTGAGGACTAAGACAATGCAGGCAATTTTTGCCTCCGAGATGAACGACAAGGAAGACCTTGTCAGCGGTGAGAAGAAATTGGTACAATCAGTGGAAAGCTGTTATACGTTATTTCTCTATTTCATTTCCCTACTCACCGAAATCAAGAGCTACCGACTTAACAAGCAAGAGGATGTTAAGGGCAAGATGTTCCCCACTTACGAGGACTTGCACCCCAACACCAAGTTTACAGACAATCTGATTATCAGCCAGATAGAAGACAATAAGCAACTTCAAATCCTGTGGAAGGAGCATAAAATCTCGTGGACCAACGAGAAAGATTTTATCGTTCAGATGTTCCACGAAATAGAGAGCTCGGAGATTTACGGTCTGTATATGGCCCGCGAAGAACGCAGCTATCACGAAGACAAGCAGTTTGTGCTGGACATCATCGAGAAAGTTTTTGTCAACAGCGAATTGCTGCATTGGTATTTTGAAGAGAAAAACCTGCACTGGTTCGACGATTACAACGAAGCGCTGCTCATGACCTACAAAAACATTGCCTCGTTCAAGGAGCAGAAGGGTGACCATTGCGAGATTTCGCCGCTATACAAAGACGACGAAGACCGTGAATTTTACAAAACACTCTACCGCCAGACGATGATTCACCACCAGGAATTTGCCACTATGATTGAAGAAAAGTTGCAAAACTGGGAAGCCGAACGCGTAATGACTTTGGACAAGATTCTGATGGAGATGGCACTCTGCGAATTCACAGAATTTCCGGAAATTCCCATCAAGGTGACCATCAACGAATATATCGAATTGGCCAAGACTTACAGCTCAGCCAAGAGCGGCCTGTTTATCAACGGCATTTTGGACAAGCTGGTTATGGATTTAAAACAAGCCGACAAGTTGCACAAGACGGGACGCGGCATCATCAACAATTAAGCAAAAATATCATGAAACGACTGATTCTCATCACTTTGATAGCAGGACTTCTCGTGGGCACCGGAGCTTGCAACCGCCATGGCCACGATAACGACATTACCGCTTCGGACATTCACAATCCTGCCACAGCTGACGGTCTTTCGAAAAAAGAGGCCAAGAATATGCCTGTCATCACTTTTGAGAAAACCACCCACGATTTTGGAAAAGTTATTCAAGGTGAGAAGCTTAGCTACACGTTCACCTTTACCAATACTGGCAAGTCGAATCTGATAATCACTTCGGCGGAAGCCTCTTGCGGATGTACAACCACCACGCCCCCTCAGGCCCCCATCAAGCCGGGCGAAAAAGGACAGATTAAAGTGTCGTTCGATTCCCAAAACAAGAAAGGCCCTACCAAAAATATGGTCATCATCTCGGCAAACACTTACCCTATTCGTACGATGATTTACATCACGGCGAATGTGATTGTGCCGAACAATAAATAGACTTTAGTTTTTAGTTGTTAGATCTTAGATATTTAATCTTGATAATTCTATAATTCAATAATTCTATAATTCAATAATTCTATAACTCTATAATTCTTAACTCCTTAACTCTTCCTCACTTCTCACTTCATAAATCCTTTAGTTTCACAACATAATAATCCCCCAACACAATGAACACATTATTCTTATTATTCAAACCGGCCACTGAAGGACAAGCTCAGAATGGCGGCGGCATGGGTTCCACCCTTATTTTCATCCTTCTTATCTTCGTTGTTTTCTATTTCTTCATGATTCGCCCGCAACAAAAGAAGCAGAAACAGATTCAAGAGATGAGAGACGCCCTAAAGAGTGGCGACAAGATTGTCACCATTGGCGGTATCCACGGCAAAATCATCAATGTACAGGAAACCACTTTCATCATCGAAGTGGAAGACGGCACCCGCTTGAAGATTGAGAAGAGCGCCGTTTCATTAGACGCACCCGCCAACAACAACGCTGCCGCTAAGAAAGAATAGCATACTGGCAGTCAAACCTTTACACACCCTCTCGCCTTACGGCGAAAGGGTGTTGTGTCATTTAGCATAAAGACCATGATTACCATTGCCATCACCGGAGGAATAGGAACAGGGAAGACGTATGTCTCCGCGATCTTCCAACGTGAGGGCATTCCCGTTTTCAACGCCGATACCGAGGCCAAGAAACTATACGCCCGCCCTGAGGTGCTGGCACAACTCCGCCAGGCATTCGGCGATACCATTTTCGACGGCTCGCAATTGTCGTTCGCCAAACTCACCCAAGTGATTTTCAATGACAAGGAGGCATTGGTGAAAGTCAACGGCATCGTACATCCTCTTGTATCACAAGAATTTGCGAAATGGGCCAAAGAGCAGAACACGGCTATGGTCATCATGGAGTCGGCCATTATTTTTGAAGGAGGCTTGGAAAAGCAGTTCGACTATGTCATCACGGTGGACGCCTCACTGGCAACCCGCCAGCGGCGTCTGCGCATTCGCGATGCACACTTAGACGATGCCACCATCCGTCGCAAGATAGAGGCTCAGATGTCGCAAGAGGAGAAATGTAGCCGTGCCGACTTTGTCATCCACCACGACCACGACAACGAGGAAGAGTTTCTGCAACAGCAAGTTAACAAGATTATACAATATATTAAAAATAGAGAAATGCACAATTCCGCCATCGAAGTACTGCTCAATCATCGCAGCATACGACAATTCACCGACCAGCCCATCGAGCACGACAAATTGGATTTGATACTGCGAGCCGCCTGCAATGGCTCTACTATGGGAAACATGCAACTGTACAGCATTATCGCCATCCAAGACAAACAGCGCATGGCCGAGATGGCGCCGTTGCACTTCAACCAGCCCATCGCCACCAACGCCCCGCTGATGCTCATCTTCTGCGCCGACATTCACCGATTCAACAAATATTGCGAATACCGCCAGGCCGACACCGAAGCCTACAGCAACCTGCAAAGTTACCAATGGGCTGTCACCGACTCTATTATCGCGGCCCAAAACGCCTGTGTTGCCGCCGAAAGTCTGGGCTTGGGCATCTGCTGGTTAGGTACCATCACTTACAACTGCGACCGCTTTGCCGAGATTTTGCAGTTGCCCGAGAATGTCTTCCCCACGGCCTGCATCTCCATCGGTTACCCTGCCGAAACGCCCGAGCTGACCGACAAATTGCCCGTTGAAGCCATGATACACCACGAAGTGTATGAGGACTACACCGAAGAGCGCATCAACGACCTGTACCGCGAAAAAGAGGCACATCCCAACACGTTGAAGTTACTCGAGGAGAACCAATTGGACAACTTGGCGCAGATTTTCACACAGCGCCGTTACACCAAAGCCGACAACGAGCACTTTGCCCAAGTTCTGATTGAGACATTGAAGACACAGAAGATCATGTAAACGGCGAAGGGAGAGATAAAAAAAGGCGGAAAACCGATGGTTTTCCGCCTTTTAAAGTTAAAGGGATTTGCTTATTGCATTTCCACGTTGCAAACGTTCAGCACATTGTATTTCTTTTCTTGGCAAACGAAAGCAATGAAATGAACATGGTTCAGATCGATATTCTGAGTACCGCATTTTTCAGGAACAGTGTAAGTAATTTCCTTGGTAACCAAGCTACCTTTCTTAGTATCGGTGATTTCAACACCCCAAGGATCGGTAGCAGTACCTCTCAGCACGTGCATGTGGCAATATGCGTTTCTAGTGTCATCCCAATAGTCGGGATTATATTTTTGGCCGTTGCTCTGTGCAGCCCAGATGCTGTCTTCCAACAAGTAAACTGTCAGGAAGTTGTTGGCAGCGGGAGCATCGATGGTGTAGTACATTTCAACCGTTACCTTGAATTCGCGGGTTGATTTATTCAGAGTACCTTTAGCAGCCATGTTTACGCAGGCATCCTTTTGGAATTCCTGATTTGAATAGGCGCTCCATGCACCACGGTCAACCACACCTGCATCGTTACGGTTAACCATACCCATAGGATAACCACGAACTACGAAACCATCGTGAATAGCGGTAGCGTCGGCGCAAGTCATTTCAGGACGAGCATAGCCACCAGCGTGAATGTTAACGGGGAAGAAACGACCTGGATTGGCTTTTTCAATAAGATTGGCACGACGGTGACCATCGGGGCAATAGCCGCAACCTTGGCCGGTGAATTCTTCCAGCAAAACGCATTTCTTAGTGATTTCGGTAGAAACCCATTTCGGATTAACCTTGGGACCATCGGGATCTTCGGGGTTATCTTTAGGGTCTTTACAGCCTACAAGTACCAGCCCGAGAACGAGCAATAAAAGAAAACTTTTTTTCATTGAAGTAATGTTTTATTGATTTTATAATGATTATTTTTTAGTTATTTCAGCCTTGCAAGCATTGTTGATATAATAGTGTTGTTTGTCAGCTACGAAAGCGATGAATTCGATATTGTTCAAGTCAACATCAAAGTCACCAACTCTGTCGGGAATAGTATAGGTGTATTTCTTCTCAACAAATGAGCCAGCCGTAGTAGTGGTAATCTCATCACCCCAAGTGTCGGTGTTGATGATGTCACGAAGAATGTGCATGTGGTTGTACTTGCCATTGGGCAGCATCTGATCTGGGTTTGTATTGCCATTCGACTGTGAAGCCTCGATATTATTCTGAATCATAGCCACACTCAAATAATTGGTTGTCTGATCGCTATTAGCGGTATAGTACAATTGTACGGTCAGGTTCAGTGTACGGGTAGCAGCATCAATAGTACCTTTGGCAGCTATATTCACAAATGCGGGTTCGCCGATGATTTGTGAAACCTTAGCACTCCATTGGCCTCTATCAAGAACAGCGTCACCACGGTTAACAACACCGTAAGGAACACCACGAGGTGCGAAATAGGTCTGAATAGCCTTAGCGTCATCGCATTGCATTTCGGGTTTTGACAGATAACCACCATGGATGACAATCATGAAGAAATTATCCGGATGGGCTGCTAAAATCTGATTGGCACGCTTGTGACCATCAGGGCAATAACCGCAGTTTTGGCCAGTGAATTCTTCCAGCACTGCACACTTGTTCATAGTTGTTTTTGAGACAAAAACGTCATTTTTGCCTTTTTCTTCTTTGTTACAAGCCGTAAATATCAAAGTTACAGCAGCTAACAATAACAATAATTTTTTCATAATAATGTTTTTAATTTGGTTCTTATTGATTATAAATTTGTTAGTATTAACTACGCACAATAATTAACGCTGCAAAGATAATATTTATTTTTTTGGTTTGGCGGGGTTGTTCATTTTTTTTAGAAAATTATTTATGGGGAGTAAGTGAGAAGTGAATAGAGTTAAGAAGTTAAGGAACTAAGGAGTTAAGATGAAGCTTTAGTTTCTTAGTTCCTTAGTTTCTTAACTTTCTCTATCTTGCACTTAACCATAATAAATTTCAGATTTCAACATCTCAACATTTTTTGTAATTTTGCAAATTCCATTTTTGAGGATATCAATCAAAGCGACGATTATGGGTAAAGAGAAACAAACTCAAAACAATACAGATGCCAATGCCAAGAAAATCAAGGTGGCGTTGATGTGCATCTCAGCCATCATCATTTTCTGGATTGGAACCAACTTTTTGAAAGGCATAGATGTCTTTGGCAAACGCACTTACTACTATGCCGTGTTCGACAACTCGGGTGGTCTGCAAGAGAGCGACCCCGTGTCGGTGAACGGTTACAAGGTGGGTAAAGTGACCAATGTGAAACTGATCAGCACCGACCCCATCCGCATTTGTGCCGAGATTTTGGTGACCGAAAGAATCTCCATTCCCGCCGACTCCAAGTTTGAAGTGGCCCCCAAAGACATCCTGGGCGGCACAGTCGTCAACATCATCTTGGGCCACTCGAAGCAGTTTGCCCACAACAAGGACACGCTGGCCAGCTACATCGTACCGCAGATGACCGACGGCCTCAATGAGATGAAAGGACAAATCAGCAATATTCTTGCTTCGGTTGACACTATCGGACTGTCGCTCAAGGACGTACTCGCCAAGGAAGGCGGCGCCGAAGACCTCAAGCAGATCCTCGAGAACCTCGAATCATCGACCGAGCACTTGAATAGCATTTTGGCCAACAACAAGGACAAAGTGAGCCGCCTGATGACCGACATGGAGAAATTCGGCAGCACGCTGAAGGAAATCTCACCCGAGTTGACCGAAATTGTGGCTAATATCGACCAGATTAGCGACTCGCTTGCCAAAGCCGACATTGCCGCTACCATTCTCAACGCCAACCGCACCATCGAGGAGGTGAAAGAGGTGGTGAGCAAGATTAACCGCGGCGACGGCAACCTCGGTAAAATCGCCAACGACGAGAACCTCTACAAAAACCTGGAGGCCACAACCGACAACCTCAACAAACTGTTGATCGACCTCAAGGCCAACCCGAAACGGTACGTACACTTCTCGTTGTTCGGCAGAAAAGATAAGGAGAAGAAGAAATAAATTCAGAATTCAAGAACAAAGAACACAGAACAAATAATATAAACCGTTAACCTTAAGCAACATGTCGTTAGAAATTACAGGAAAACTTATTGAGAAATTGCCCGTGCAAGAAGGCACCAGCAAAGCAGGCAATAGTTGGAGAAAACAGGAATTTGTTATTGAAACCGCTGATCAGTATCCGCGCAAAATATGTGCCAACCTTTGGGCCGACAAGATTGACATGCTCGACCAAATGACCGTTGGCGATACCGTGAAAATGTCGTTTGATTTGGAATCCCGCAATTTTAACGGTCGCTGGTACACCGATGTACGCGCATGGAAATTGGAGAAAGCCGGCGACGCCAACGTGGCTACTGCAGCTCCCACTCCTGTCGCCACCGACCTGCCAGAGACACCCACTATCAGCGAATTTCCCGGTGACCCGCTGACCGCCACCGACGACGCTAACGACCTGCCCTTCTAACCATGTACGGCATCTGCAACCTTTCGATGATTTCCCTGCGGACCGAGCCGTCGGAATGCGCTGAAATGGCCTCCCAACTGCTGTTTGGCGAAGCCTATTCCGTGTTGGAAGAACAAGGCAAATGGCTTAAGATTGCCACCGCCGACTGCCAATACGAAGGCTGGATTGACCGCAAACTGTTCAACCCGCTTCAAGATGACGAAGCAGACGCATATCTCTCTGCAAATAAATATATTGTAAAAGATTTATTCGTCTTCATTAAAGAAGTAAAAAGCGACATCTCTTTCCCCATCTTCTTGGGCTCGTCGTTCCCCTACCCCAGCAACGGCTTAGTGACCTTAGGCAGCAGCCAATTTAGGATTACCGCACCAGAGGAGGAGTCGCAAAATACACTTGACACCCTCTTGCAAACGGCCCACGCATACTTGCACGCGCCCTATCTTTGGGGCGGCAGAACGCCCGCGGGCATCGACTGCTCGGGCTTTGTGCAGGTGGTATTCAAATGCTGCGGTGTCACTCTGCCCCGCGATGCGTCACAGCAAGCGCTCTGCGGCGAGACTGTCGATTTTATCGGCGAGGCACGCGAAGGCGATGTGGCCTTCTTTGAAAACGAAGAGGGACGGATCATCCATACTGGCATCATCTGTGCTCCCGGCCGCATTATCCATGCCAGCGGCCTGGTACGCATCGACCCGATAGACCAGACGGGCATCTTCAACCAAGAGCGAGGCCGCTACACGCACACTTTGCGCATCATCAAAAGGATTCTGCCATGCTAAAAGGAAACGAAATCCGGCTGCGCGCATTGGAGCCCCACGATGTGGAACTGCTCTACCGTTGGGAGAATGATCCAGCCATCTGGACCATCAGCCATACGCTAACGCCGTTTTCGCAATTCACACTGAAACAATACATTGCATCTTCCGCACAAGACATTTACACCAGCAAACAACTGCGGCTGATGATTGACGAGTTGCACAACCGCAAGACCATCGGCGTCATCGACATTTTCGACTTCGACCCGTTCCACCGACGCGCCGGCATTGGCATCCTGATTGATGCCCAGTACCGCCAGATGCACTACGCCACCGAGGCCATCGCCCTCATCAAAGAGTACATGTTCAACGTGCTGCAACTGCATCAAATCTATTGTAACATCCTGGCTGACAACGAAGCCAGCCTCACCCTGTTTACCCACGCCGGCTTCGAGATTATCGGCAACAAGAAAGAGTGGATACTGACCAGCGACGGCTATCAAGACGAGCTGATGCTACAATGTATTAAACCGTCCCGCAGATGAAAAAAGCCATCCTCATCACGAGTCTGCTCGTCCTTGCAGGCGGCCTCTGTTTCACAGCCCTCTTCTTGCTTCCCAATGCCCACAACGGCTCACAGAAATTGGTCATCCATACAAACGCCTCCTACTCGCAAGTACTTGATTCCATAGAACATAACAATCTCGTGCGCTCGCCGTTCACCTTCAACTTGGCGGCCCGACTCACCCTGTATCCGCGACATATCCGCAACGGCAAGTATGTCTTCGACGAAGGCGCCAACAACCTTCAAATCCTGCGACAACTCTACCGCGGACAGCATTACCCTGTCAAAGTCACGTTCAACAACATACGCACCAAAAAGCAGTTCATCGACAAGGTGGACCACCATTTCATGTTCGGGCCCGAGCAGCTGGCGGCGTTGCTCAACGACCCCGATTTCCTCGCCAACTATGGTTTCAACCCACAAAACTGCGTCGCCATGATGATTCCCGACAGCTACGAGTTTTACTACAACATCAGCGACACCGACTTTGTGGACAAGATGTACCAATACTACCTCAAGTTTTGGACCGACGAGCGGCGGCAGCTGGCGGCCGACGCGGGCTTGACGCCCATCGAGGCAGTCACTTTGGCCTCTATTGTGGAAGAAGAGAATTTCAAGGAAGATGAAAAGGCGATTATTGCGGGGCTGTACCTCAACCGCTTGCAACGGGGCATGAAACTACAAGCCGACCCGACGGTTAAGTTTGCCCTCGGCGATTTTACCAAAACACGCATTTATCTCATTGACACACAGGTCGATTCTCCATACAACACTTATCTCTACGAAGGACTGCCCCCTGGACCTATCCGCATCCCCGCCACCTCTACCGTGGACTCGGTGTTGCACTACATGCCGCACGACTATCTGTTTATGTGCGCCAAAGAGGACCTGTCGGGCTACCACAATTTTGCCGTCACCCCGCAAGAACACGAGCGGAATGCGGCGAAGTACCACAAGGCGTTGGATAAACTGAAAGTTGAAAACTGAAAACTGAAAATTAAAAATTAAAACGAGAATCCGCACTAGGGCAAAAATTCAAAGTTCAAAATTCAGAATTTAGTTGCCTCTTTTCTTAGCCCAAGTATTAGCTAAAACAACAGCAACGACTGCCAGGATGGCCACGCAGGACAGAAAGATTGTTTCTGCCAAATCAGCGTTATTCATCAAGAAGAGAAAAAACAGGGCGGCCAGAGCAAAGTGGAAACAGGCAACAATCAGCCGTAAGCGTTGGATGTCATACTTCTTCTGCTTTTCGGGAGCAGCAGTGTTGTAACCGGCAATGAACCCGTCACATTTTCCTCGGAGATATGCTATCCCCGCTAAAATCAGGAGGACAGCTATGACAATAATCCAGAGCATATAAATTCCGATTTATGTATTGATCCTTTCTTTTGCCCAACAGCTTTACACAATGAATCTAAATATTTCATTATTCAAACCAATTGTGAATTGTGCATCATGCATCGTGAATTGCGTAGATTTGGTAATTACAAATTGCTAATTATCAATCATTTCGATTCACAATTCACAATTCATAATCATTTATATATTAGCGTTTAGAACCGCAGTGATAGCGTAACCCCGTGGTTTATGCCGGCAAACGGCAGTGCGTAGTTGCGGGCGAAGGGCTGAACAGAGAGCGCCAGATTGTCGGAGATATCAAAGTAGTAAAGATGCGCATCCACGGCGGCATCGACAATGTTGAGCATATAGACAATAGCGAGGGCCGCAATGGAAATCTCCATAAAACGGCGGTAGTAGTTCTTCTCCGACAGGACCGTCTCATCAGAGAGCGTGGCCAGATCGGGGTCTAACTTATCCGTTTCCCCATTCTTGCGATAGCGATACTCGAACTTATACATATTAGTCATTGTGGCAAAATGATACACACAATACGTGGCGGCGCCAAGACCTGCATAGACGATGGGCACTTTCCACGCCTTGCGGTTATAGACCTGTCCTGCGCCAGGCAGCACTGCCGACAGGGCGATAGCGATTTTAGGGTTGTGCACCTTCTCGGTTTTGGCCTTCTTGGTGTTGGCCGTATCGGCGCCCGTAATGACAACAGCTGAATCGGTCTGGGCGCAAGCCAGATTTGCCATCAGCAGCAGGGTAACCAATATGCAGAAAGGTGATTTCATCAATAAAAGGCGAAGGATTCTATTAATCCAACATTTTCATAATCTTGGCCAGTTCTTCGTCGGAGGCAAAAGGAATGGTGATTTTGCCTTTGCCGTGGTGGTCTTTCGTCACCGACACCTTGGCATTCAGCTTCTTGGAGAGCCGCGAGCGGAAGTCGGTAATGTCGGTCGAGAGGGATACCTTCATCTTCTTGCGTGTGCCGACCTCATCTGACAACTTCTTCACTAAGGCTTCGGTTTGGCGCACAGAGAGGCCGCCGTGGATGATTTTTGCCAGCAGGGCATTCTGTTGGGCGGGGTCGTCAACCGAGACGATAGCGCGGGCATGTCCCATGGTAATCGCCTTGTCGCGCACAGCAATCTGTGCCTGGTCGGTCAGTTTGAGCAGACGCATATAATTGGAAATGGTGCTCTGCTTCTTGCCCACATTCTGGCTCAGTTCTTCCTGACTCAGACCGCACTCGTCGATCAAGCGCTGGTACGAATAGGCAATTTCGATAGCATTAAGATCCTCACGCTGAATATTTTCCACCAGAGCCATCTGTACGGCCAGCAGGTCATCAACGGTGCGCACGTAGGCGGGGATTTTCTCCAAACCGGCCAATTTGCTGGCACGCAGACGACGTTCGCCAGAAATGAGCTGGTACTTGCCGTTCTCGATGGGACGTACCGTAATCGGCTGTATCAGTCCGTAGGTTTTGATTGACTGTGCCAACTCCTCCAGTGCTTCCTGGTTGAACTCGGTACGCGGCTGCGACGGGTTCAACTCAATGGCATCAATACGTATGAAACTATTGTTCTCGGTCTTGATGGGACCGGAAGTGTGTGGTGTTATCACTGATTTGGCCGCATCGCCTAAAAGTGATTCCAAACCTTTTCCCAAATATCTTTTTGGCGTCTTATCCATATTCATCAATTAGGCGTTATAAATAACCGTTGTTTTGCAGAATTTCGCGGGCCAGGTTCAGATGGTTGATGGTGCCGCGCGACTGCACGTCGTAAAGCACGATAGGCTTGCCGTGGCTGGGCGCCTCGCTCAAGCGTATATTTCTGGAAATGACCGTATTGAATACAATATTCTTGCAATGTTGCTTTACATCTTCCACCACGGCATTCGCCAGTTTCAGACGCGAATCGTACATGGTAAGCAGAATGCCTTCGATGGTCAGATTGGGGTTCATATTCTCCTGAATCAGGCGGACGGTATTGAGCAGTTTGCCCAGTCCTTCCAGCGCGAAATACTCGCACTGCACGGGAATGATCACCGAGTCGGAGGCCACGAGAGCATTCAGGGTAATGAGGCCCAACGAGGGGGCGCAATCGACAATGATAAAATCATAATCGTTACGAATCGACGACACCACATCCTGCATGCGGTACTCACGCCGTTCGTAGGAAATCATTTCTATCTCAGCGCCTACCAAGTCGATATGCGCCGGAATAAGATCAAGATGGGGGGTGCCGGTATGAAGAATGACATCCTTGGCATGCTGATTGCCGATAATGCAATCGTAGATGCTATATTGGATATCACTCTGTTCGCAACCCACGCCGGCAGTTGCATTTGCCTGTGGGTCAGCATCAATAAGCAGTGTCTTGTATTCCAACACCGCAAAAGAGGCTGCCAGATTGACCGCGGTAGTCGTTTTTCCAACTCCACCTTTCTGATTAACGACTGCGATAACCTTGCCCATGATTATGCCTCCAAATCTTCAAAATCTATATTAACTTCGCTTTTAGGTTCTTCGCTGGTATTATCGAACAGCATGTCATCGGGTTCCTTGCCCGTAGCAATGAATTCCAACACGCCAGCCAATGCTTTCTGGAACTTTTCAAAATCTTCCTTATAGAGGAAAAGCTTGTGCTTCTCATAAAAGAAGGTGCCGTTGTCGGCATTGAATTTGCGCTTGCTCTCCGTGATAGTCAGATAGCGTTCATCACTTTTGGTCGTCTTCACATCAAAGAAGTAGGTACGTTTACCTGCTCTTACCGCTCTTGACAAAATCTCGTTTTTCTCTAATTGTTCCATCTCTTCTGTTTTAAAATAACTAAAGGTTTTATTAATTCAAGTTTGCAAATATACGCTATTTTTCTTTAAATATTTTTCTTTTGGAGGAGAAAAAATATTTTTAATAATCGATTCTTCCGTCCCAGTTTTTCCACTGCTCAAAAACTTCGAGTACAGCTTCCCTATCATGCTGTTCTCCAGGGATACTCCGTTGGGCAATCGGCACATTCACCTCCTTGTAGATGAAGGAGTCGTCAAAACCTGCGTCCGCCGCATCGAGCTGGCCTGCAGCATAATAAATCTTGCTGATATGAGCCCAATAGATGGCGCCCAGGCACATGGGACAAGGCTCGCAACTGGTATAGATTTCGCAACCTTCCAGGTGGTGGGTTTGAAGTCTTTGGCACGCATCGCGAATAGCCAGCACTTCGGCATGGGCTGTGGGGTCATTAGAGGTGGTAACCTGATTACGACCACGGCCAACAATACGGCCGTCCTTCACGATGACCACGCCAAACGGGCCACCCTCACCAGCTTCAATACACTTGCGGGCTAACGCAACCGCCTCTTTCATAAATTCTTCCTTGTACATAATTTGTTTTCTTTTTAACCTTTAAATAACGCTGTTTAGGCGTGTTTATTATTTGTTTGATGGCGTTGCACGCAACGCCGCCACAATGCAACATCTCAACAATTCACAATTTTCTGATAATACTTCAACAGTTTCGCGTCCTGACGCTGTGCCAGCACCATCTTCAATGCCTGGTTCACCTCATCCACAGTACCCACACACTCGAAGGGTTTTACCTCGGCGATGCCCGTCAGCTCATCGAAATAGGTCTTCATATCCCAGTTGTCGAGCAGGTCCTCGCCAAAGATAGAGACCATCGTCTCCTTGTTGATGAAGGGCGACAGGATGATGTAGGCGAAGAGGCATTTCGAGCAGCGACAGCACCAAATATTCTGCTTACTGCCGGCATTACAACTCTTAAACACCTTGAAATAAGCAGGATACTGCGCAAAACATTCGGCTATCTGCAATTCTGTCAGCGGGCGCAGATAGCTGTAATAATGTGCCACATCGTTCATATAGGATGCCACATAGCTGCGGAAATCCTCTTCAAACTCCAGCGACTTGGAGTACTGGTGGTTGATGTCGGTGCCCGGGATAGTCGGCTCGTTGGCGCTCGACTCGTTGGAGAGGGCCACCTCGCGGATGCCCGTACAGGAAGCCACCAGCAACGAATAGAAGGCCAGCATGGCCGAGAAGGGCGTATGGCCGTTGAGGTAGCCGCGACTGTTCAGTTCGAGCAAGAACGGATCAATCTCGCGATGCAAGATGACGATATCCTGCGGCTCGGGGAAACCGGCAATGCGAGCGCAGTCAAGCGTGGCGCCGCGCGGGTTGATGATGAAAGGCACGATACGGCGGCCTGCCGCCTTCAACGACTCGAGTGTCACCACCGAATCCTTGCCGCCGCCGATGGGCACCAGTGTGGTGTCGCCTTCGGGCACGCGCTGATAGGCCAGCACGGAAGCATCGGCCGCATCCTCATCGAAGACAAAATCGAGAAAATGTTCTTTGTCGGGCTGGATGGTATTCTGATAGAAGAACTCGCCCAACCCTTTGCGGTAAAGCTTCTTCCACCACTGCTGCTGCGCCTCCGACAAGCGATAGGGCTTCACGCGCACGAGTGGCGAGCAGACGCACTTCCAATAGCTAATCAGCTCTATCAGGCCAATATGGAACACCAGACCATCAATCTTATCAGCCTGGAAATCAATACTTTTATATTTATTCCACAGCAACTTCATCTTCGGCGCGAAACGCACATCAGCGCCTGCCGAATAGAAAAACTGCATCGACACACCCTCTTCCGACACTTCATAATGGTAACCTTCGTACACAAATTCGGGGTAATCCTTCCTCAACTGCTGATACAGAGCCTGGTTTTCTTTTCGCATAGTTTGATTATTAACGCCTCAACGCTTTCAAAAAAAAGTATTATTTTTGCCTATAATTATGTGACAAAAATAACAAAAAAAAGAATGGGTAGTGCCGAAAAAATATTGGATGTCAAACCCACCCTGCTCGCTCCGACCGCAGGGCGTATCCTGATTTCGGTTCCTTTCTACAACGACCCGTTTTTCAACCGCACCGTCGTGATGCTCACCGACTATGACGAGAACGGCGCGGCGGGGCTGATACTGAACAAGGAAGCGGGCCAAGAAGTGAGCAAGGTGGCGCCATCGCTCAAGATTGACAAGCCCCTGTATGTGGGCGGCCCCGTCTTCCACGACCGACTGTTTGCCCTGCACACCCACGCCAGTTGCAAAGCAGCCTCGAGGCTCATCCCCGGCATCTACACAGGTTACGATGACGTCTTCATCGCGATGGCCGAATACAGAGCCGTTCCCGAACTGCGTTACAAGTTCTTCATCGGCTACTCGGGCTGGAGTGCCCTGCAACTCGACGACGAGATTGACCGCAATATGTGGGTTATCGGCAATGCCAACCACGATTTGGTCTTCAACACCCCCACCGACAAGATTTGGGAAACGGCGGTCCGCAACTTAGGCGAAGACTACAGCCATTGGCTGCAAGTGCCGGAACTGCTATCAAGCAACTGAAAAAAAATTCAGAATTCAAAGAACAAAGAACAAAGTTAAGACACTATATTTGGCAAGGATACATCGAAGGCTGTCGGAACTAAAAACTAACAACTAAAAACTGACAACTAATTTTGTTATTTTTGCAGTCTTATTACAAGAAAGAATTATGCTGAAGCTGGCCATTGTCATACTTAACTGGAACGGAGAGCGTTACCTCCGTCAATTTCTGCCTACGCTATTGCGTAACATCCCCGACTATGCGGAAGTGATTATCGCCGACAACGCGTCGTCGGACGGTTCATTGGCCTTCTTGCGCGAGGAGTACCCGCAAATCAGGGTGATTGTCCACCCGCAGAACGGCGGCTTCTCGAAAGGCTACAATGATGCCTTCCAGCAGATTGAGGCGGAGTACTACTGTCTGCTCAATTCCGACATCGAGGTGCCCGAACATTGGGTAGAGCCCGTGATGGAGCTTTTCGAGAGCGATGACAACATTGCCGCCATCCAACCCAAGATTATCGCCTATCACGACCGCACCAAATTCGAGTATG
>JAEERB010000203.1 GCA_016285615.1 Bacteroidales bacterium | reverse complement strand
GCTGGCCGCCGTCCGCAGCAGTACGCAATTGGTGAACGCCATCGGCTCGCCGCTTTTCGCATCGCGGAGAGTGCCCGTGATAGAGTAAGTTTGTGCATGGCTGAAAGTGTATATTAATACAGCCAACATAGTGAGAATGTGTCGTTTTGTTTGCATGCTTTTTTTAATCAATTAGTATTAGTTCCTGACGCTGGTAAGAGATGAGCAACTTTTGTTTGACAAGCACCTCGCACCCAAAGAGGCCATCTATGCCTTTGCTCTCTTTTAGATGAGACACGTCGGAGAAAGTGGTTTGCTGTTTCTTGAACGTGCGATTGCCGAGCGTAAGAGTGGTCTTGCCCTTTGTCACCGATGCCCGTCCATCGCCATAGCCCGTGAGGTGGTCTTTCTTGAGACCCTTGACTGAGGACGGATGCTGTTGGGGCCAATCGCTGGCGAGCAGGTTGGTCTGTGCCCCACTGTCGAATGCCAGCACTACGGGCACGCCACCCACTTGGCAGTCGAAGGTAAGCAGATGGCCTTTCTTCACGCCTTTCACCGTCTGGCAGCGGTAGCCCTCGTTCAGCAGCCATTGGTAGGTGGTATCCGGGCTCAGCAGCACTATCTCGCCATCCTCGAAGTCGAACAGCACGTCAAAGTCTTTGTAGTAGCTCTGTCCCAAGATGCCATGCACCGCAACGCCAACGGTCTCTAGATTACTCAAGTCTGACGTCATGATGTCCGTCTCGTTGAGCGTAACGCCGCCCATGTCCATCGATTTCACATGGTGTACACCGCTGACCGAACCAGTGCCGACGACACCCTGTCCACCACTTCCCATCACTTGCCCTTCAATGTTGTGGTCGAAATGCTTGCTGTTGAGAACAACGATAGGGGAACCTGCATCAAAGAACATATTGCACGGCTGGCCGTCGATAATGACAGTTACGATGGGCAACCCGTCGTGGAGATGTACGGGGACGCGCACTGTTTTCACTTTGGGTTGCACCTTGGCTGTGGGATTGGCTTTTAGAAGCGAGACATTACTCGACAGCAAATTGGCCTCGAGCACCAAGTTGTCGGCCGTGAAAAGGATTGTTGCCTCCGAGGTGGTGCTGTCGGGCTTCGTTATGATGTAGTGCAGCGTCAGCCCCGTGCTGTCCTGTTCGGTGCCCGCCAGTTCCCAGCCCGTCATGGCGGGCATTTGGGCAATAATCTGTTTCAGCACTTTGGCAGCCGTCGGCTGTTTGATTTTGTTATAATGAAAGTCGGATGCCAGCAATTCATCAATGCCATCAGAGGTATGGTTTTGTGCGGCAGTCAGAATGCGCTCGGCTATCGGTTTGCATTTGTTCACGTCTTGGCCATGTGCCGTCACTACGACGATGAATAACAGTGCTGTGATGATTAGATTGCTTTTCATATAGTTGAATTTTGAGAGTGCAAAGATAGTACCATATATCGAGAAAGCCCTCACACAATAGGGTTAAACTACTGATTGTGCCTGAAAAACTACCCGAATGGGTAGTGGCGGAAATGGCAATAAAAACGGCACTATGACGTTACTATATCAAAGATTAACAGCACTTATGAATCGAATTGACGACTTCTTCATAGATAAAAACCGAGTGGACGGCATCACGGAGGCCGACTATGAGCGTGTGCGTCCCAAGATAGAGGCGGTGGCCGCTGCCGCACGGACAACGACTAACAGCATCTACATTATAGACTATCATAAACGCAATTTCCTTTACGCCTCGGAGAACCCGATGCTGGCGCCGGTAGGATTGAAAAATATGGGTTATGCCTTATATCTCAATTATGTGCCCGAGGAGGAGCAGGCGATGCTGCTCGAGATCAACCGCGCAGGTTTCGAGGAGTTCTCTCGGATAGACGTTGCGGATAAGATGGATTTCGTAATCAGTTATGACTTCCACTTCATACAAAATGGCCGCAGCCGTATGGTCAATCATCGGCTCACGCCGTTGGAACTGAATTCGAAAGGGCAGCTATGGCTTGCGCTCTGCTCGTTCACGCTTTCGCCGCGCAAGGATTTCGGCAATGTGAGGATGTGGCGTGCTACGGAGAGTGGTAATGGTATTGTTGGTAACCGCGACGTGCGCGAGTATTCGCTAGCTGACGGCAAATGGCACGACAGCACCCCAATCGTCCTCACAGAAACCGAGCAAAACCTGCTGATGATGTCGGCGCAAGGCTACACGACCGAGGAGATAGCCGACCGTCTTTTCCGCTCAGTGGACACGATGAAATATCACCGCAAGAAACTCTTCCGCAAACTCGGCGTGGAGACCATCAGCGAAGCCCTCGCCACGGTGATGAGCAGCAATGTGATGTAATTATATAGGAGCCGAGGCTGAGATATGCCTACACCACTGCAGAATAAAAATCTAAATTTGTAAGCAAACATACAGGCGAGCACCTTTATTTTATTACTGAAGCGAATGCCGTTGGCGGGAACCAACTGAAAGAAAAAATAGGATAACCTACTCACATGCGGAAAAAAGAGGGAAGCTATTAAATAGTTCCCTCTTTCTACAGACAGGTTCTCATTTTTTCTTCTGTTTGATTGTTTCAACAACGGTTGTGCTTGGGTGAGTCTTCGCATACTCTGTTGAAACGAATTGACCTGTCTTGGCACTTCTGCCACGTTTAATAGTAATTGTCTTTGACATAATACTATATTTTGGTTAACTACGATGTGGCCACTTGACCGGACCACTTCGGCCGCTCGATTCTAACGGGATGAGCTGCCCGCCTTTTTTAGAGGTTGCTCGGCACAGGAACCAATGGCCAACAGACATCAAACTCATCTGTCCTGCTGTTGCAAGACTTGCAGATTGGAGTAATATACCACGATTGGTCTGCACTATTTACTTTTTGTACATGAGCACCAACCAAATCGTTGTTGTTGCATCCTGTAGTGCCACAAATTGTCACGTGACGACCACTCTGCTTTTCCCAGTACTCCAACCATGAGTTGTAACCTCTTGGCGCAGGAAATCTGCTCGAGCCACTAACATTTTTTACTCTCATTGTGTATGATTTTTTAATGTTAATATTGTTTGGATATCCTATTCCCTGATAGTTCAGCTCTGTCCCGATTGCTTTAAACAGGCGACAGAGTGTCCTGCTATGTTATAAATATGCAAAATGCATACCAATTCGTAAATTACTGCCAAATTCATCCTTTTGTCATGACAAAATGGCAGTTTATTTTTAATCTTGGCATAAAAACTGCTAATTTCATGAATAAAATATAAAATTCAAAAAAAATATTTTATAAATATTGATTTTTTTGTATTTTTGCAAAATAAAATCACATTATGTAATAAAGTTTAAAAATGATACAAGAGTTTAAGTTCAAGAACTTTATGTCTTTTCGAGATGAGGTGACTCTGAGTTTCGAAGCGACGAAAGATACCACTTTTGAGGACTATCACATTGTCGAAGTGTCGCCTGGAGTACGACTACTGCGTTTTGCAATGGTTTACGGTGCTAATGCATCGGGGAAATCGAATCTACTATATGCTCTTGATTTTCTCCATGATTTTGTATTCAACAAAACAGATGACATGGAGGAGAGTACGGGTGCAGTTCCATTTAAGCTTGATGCCGTCACGCCGAAGCAGCCCTCGGAGTTTAGTTTGAAGTTCTATGTCGGAGAGACAAAGTACTGGTACGAACTCAAACTTGACCAACAAAGGGTTTACTTGGAGCGTTTGTATTACTATACTTCAGTTCAGCCCACCAAACTCTTTGAGCGCACATG
>JAEERB010000001.1 GCA_016285615.1 Bacteroidales bacterium | reverse complement strand
CTTCAACATACAGGTGAACCCCTCGCAGCAACAGGGCGGCGGCGACGGCGGCACGGCAGCTGGCGTGATTGCGAAGACCTACGCCGAGCTGGCCGAGATGAAACGCGGCGGCACGCTGGTGCCCGGGCAGCAGTACCGGATAACCGACTATATGACGAAGACCAACAGCCACTACAGGTATTATTATACCAATGGCCAGTTTGTTTATATCATGTATCGTTCGGCAGAGCACCCGTTCGACCTGATTGTGACGGCAGTGAGCAGCAGCGAGTTTGACTGCATGGCCAAAGCGGTGCACAGCGCAAGGGACACGGGCGGCTATTTTGCCAATGCAGACCTTGATCAGTGGCAGGTATGGTATGACTTTGACGGTGACTGCCGTTATGGCTGGTCGAATCATGCGATAGAGACGGAGTACGACGGCTTTGCCAAGCGGTTCCCCGGCGGCGACACGAGCGGCGCGCATCCTTATGCGTGGCGCAAGGATGACGGCGGCATCATCTATACCGACAGTGCCGAGCCGTCCGAGACGGACAAGTGGTATGACGACAATAACACATCCGGTGTGACCATAGGCGAGGGTAATGTGGGCGAACACTACGGGGTGATTTACCGCATGATTGACGAGTATAACAACGACTGCCCGTATGACTTCAAGAACATACAGTTCCTGAGATCTCCCATTTACGAGGGCTATCCTAACGCAGGCAAGTATCTTTCCGACATGTTGATTAACCAATACAACACTAATAGTCAGATGGTGTTTGAGAACGAACTGTGGATGTACACCTTTACGGCTGTGAAGGATGTGGACGGCGAGAACTACGAATATCTGGATGCGACATTGCTGAACGACGATGTGTACCACGAGATACCAGAGCTGACGCCCCAACGAAACATCGTTCACTCGAACGTCATCAAACCGTGGTGGAACAAGCAGAGCCTTGTCGCTCCGAATCGCTTGGAACTGCTGCTGAACGACATCGTGTTTGTGAACAGCATAGAGCGTGTTTACAGCTCGACCTACAGCGCCTACTGGCACAGGGGCTTCCAGTGCTACGGCAACAAGTTTGAGCACAACTGTTACGGCATGAGTTTCGGCAACAACTGCACCAGCAACAGCGTGGGCGAGAACAGCTATGCCATTGTGATGGGCAACAGCTGCCAGACTAACAGCCTTGGCCGTCACAGCTACAACATCACCACGGGCAACAGCTGCAGCTCGAACCATGCGGCGGGGCATTTCTTCAACGTGCTGACAGGCAACAGCTTCTCGTATAACAGATTGGGTGAGCGAGTGTGCAACCTGTCGGTTGGCAACAGCGTGACCTACTGTGTCTTTGGCAACGACTGCGATACAATCAATTTGCCAAGTTACTGCCGTTATGTGACCATTGAGTCTGGCAACAGGGGTATA
Organism: Bacteroidales bacterium; assembly: GCA_016285615.1. The sequence continues at coordinate 65,357 of JAEERB010000001.1, read as the reverse complement.
GCGTTTTACAGCCAGGATGGTCTGTTGAGTTCCAGCAACCAGTTCCAGTTTATAAGGGTTCCTTCTGGTGTCAACTTTGACAAATATAACCAGGTGGACGACAATGCGGACAATGTGGCCGGATTGGACTATCCGTACACGTTCGGCAAGAACTCGCAGGGATCAACCTCCTTCTATTGCGAGGGCGACAATTATATTACAGTGTATTAATTAAATGATCAGAATCATAGTTAACAGAACCGACCTGGTGCTGCGGAGCGACACCACTCTCTCGATGGAGATGAATAACGCCCTTTTTGCAGACGATGCGATTGAGGGCGATGTGGTGTACCAGTTTGAGGTGCCAGTGGCAGGCAACGAGGTGACACTTGGTTTCAGCCATCTTCCATACACACGCAACAGCCGTCGGTTTGATTGTACAGTGCTGGTTGGCGGCGTGAATATGATTAGCGGACGGCTGGTGGTTCAGGATGTGACGGCCACGGCCTTTCAGGTGGCGGTGCTGTTCAATCCCTATCCCGACGGCTTTGGCAACAAGATGCTGAACAGCTGTACGAGTGAGGAGATAGTAATCTCGACCACGAGGAAGGATCACGAAAAAAAATGGAAGGATGTATTTCTGGCCGGAAGTCTGGCAGAAGAAAGTGACATCAAGTTCGCTCCGTTCATCAACGAGGAGGCGTATGGTGACGATAATGCGGGGTTTGGCTGTTACCTTGGGGCGAGCAAGGAGAAAATGGTGAACAGACTGTTTTTTACCAAGCAATATGATGGTACTCCGCAGGTGGTGTCGTCGAGAAATAGAGACCCTTTTGTGCATCTTTTCTGCGAGAGATTTGTGATTGAGGAGGGTGATACGACGAGGACGGAGATGAACCAGTTCTGCTTTTGCCCGCAGGTGCGGGCGCGGAAGTCTCTGGAATTGCTGATTGGTGAGAGCGGTTACCGGTTGGTGGACCATATGGCTGGAGAGACGAAGAATGTGTTTTTGCAAAGCCCTACAGCATTGGACGGCAACGCCTTCCAATACCAGGTGGATGTTGTGCGTATGCGTGCCTGGTGCGGCAATGATGACAGATATTCTGCACAGTATGTTGGATGCTACAACGACGACGATATGCTGGTGGAGGGGGAAAATGGCGGTATCATCTTCCCATATGGTGGAACATACAGTGTGGAAATTGACGCTATGTTTTTTACAGCATACAAGGGTACGCTTGCGTTTATGGTGGTTGAGATTGATAAGAGTAAAAATCCTGCAAAGGAAGATGCTGTGTTTTTCAAGGATTTGAATATGAGCGTGGTCGATCAACGACATTATTACGAACGAAAACCTACGGATTATGAGGGCCGCAAGCCCTACAAGGTGAACAAGACATTTGAAGTGACGATTCCCAGTAACGTAGCGGGAGAAATGATGTTTGTGGGAATATATAACCTGCAGGAATTCGGCAAAAAGCCATATAAGTATGGAAGGATAAGCTATTCAATGACTAATTCTTCTTATATGAATACGGGAGCCATGCTGACCATTGAGAGCCTTTCGCTAAAAGACGAGGCCGGGTTGAATATTTTCGCCAGCAAGTTCAAGTGGGCGGATCTGATGCCTAAGGTGAGTGTGAGTTCGTTTCTTGTGACGATGATGCGCACGCTGGGATTGTGCTACTTTGCCGACCACAAGAGCCATCAGATAGAGTTGCTGAGCCTGCCCGAGATGATGAAGGCGCGCAGCCTTGATTTGAGCGGTTACGTGTTGACCCGAGAGACGGAACTGAGTATGCCGGAACCGAAGGAGTATGGTGTGAGCCTTGATACGGCGGTGAGCGAAGAGGTGAAGGCAACGGACGAGTATATTGCCGATGTGGATAACTTCGGACAACTTCCCGATCCGAGCAAATGTTTGAACAAGAAGGCGTTTGTGCGGTCGCTGAACTCCTATTTTGCGGCGGTGCAGGTGGAGGATAAAGTGGAAAACTGGCGGGTAGAGTGGAAACTGTGCGGAGGCAATACCCGCAAGGTAACTGTTGGTAGCGGAGAAGAGAGTGAGAAGAAACTGGATGCCGTGATACCGTGCATGGAGAACCGCCTGTTCAATGTTGTCCGTGATGGTGTGCACATAGCCAATATGAACATCCCGTTCAGGGTTCAGAGCAGTATATATCCGGCAGAGGAGACATTGGGGAAGGTGATATTGATGTATTACCGAGGTGCTGTGAAATATCCAAGTCATGAGCGACCTGGTGCCGTATGGTTCGAGGATATGCGCCCGGTAGTACCAGGAGAGTTCTCGTTGACCACTACGGGCGAGAACTCGCTGGGCGAGAAGTATATAAAACCGTGGATGAAGCTGAACTATACGGCGAAAACCATCACCTATAAATTGAGAGTGCCGGTGCTGAAGGCGCTGGAGATAATGCAGCTGATACAGCCGCAGGATGTGCTGCCAGCAAACCAGGTGCGTTTTGTGATGGTGGATAACGTGAAATCGGTACCGAAGAAGATCAGTTTTGAGGCATCGGCCACCAGTGACTGGTTGCTGTGCGAGATAGAAGCGGCGACTTTAGAATAATGTATAATTTACAATTAACAATTTATAATTATAAATTAGTACATTAAAATTCGGGTGCTTGAGTGAAGATGATGTTGGTGAGGTTCGGGTCGCTGTGGTTGGAGTAGATGGTTGTCATTTCGAGCGAGTGATGGTCGGCGTGCTGTTTTACGGTGAGCGGGTCGATGCCGGCTTTGAGCATATCGTAAATGCCCGTGTCGCGCAGTGAGTATAGCTGCATTTCAGCCGGCAGCCGGAGTTCGTCGCGGAGTTTGATCCAGAGCTTGCCGAACTTGGCCCGGTGCGCCTGTGTATATGATGGCGTGAACTGCTGGCTGAAGAGCCACATATCGGGCTTGTAGGAGCGTATGTATTCGAGGTTTTTCTTTACCTGCGGTGTGATGGCCGCAAATCGCTGGTGGTGGTTTTTGGCCACGCTGCTGTCGATGCGGATGGTGTTGTGCTCGAAATCGACGTCACCAACCTTGATATTGATGAGTTCCTTGGGCCGGATGAGAGAGGAGTAGATGAGCTGGAAGAAAACGAGAAGCACAGGGTTCTCTTTTTGAAGATGCTGCTCAATGCGGTGTCGAGTGCCAGGATCTATGATGATGCGCTTCTTTTCCTGTTTCTTTTTGCCCTTGATGAGCATAAATGGGTTGTTGTTGACATAGCATTTTTCGAGCATCCAGTTGAAGAATACGCGCATGAACTTGAGCTGGTTGTTCTGCGAGCGCAGCCCGAGGCGTGGGTTGTCGGACAGATAGTCCATGTACTGGCTGGCGTGGAGCTTTGTGAATTGCCCCGCATATTTGACGGTGAGGCACTTCTGGGTAAAGGTGAAGAAGGCTGAGAGGAAGGATTTGTAGCTCCGTATGGTGTCGGGGCGCAGTTCGCGCTGTTTCTCGTCGATATATTTCTTTATGACGGTCTTAAAGTCGGTATAGAGGCGTGCATCCTCGGGCAGGATGAAAGGATTCCAGCCCTTCATAAGCTTGATGTTGATTTCGTTGGCGATTTTAAGGATGTGGGCAACTGCTTCGCTCTGCCTGGTGTAGCGCTTGCGGATGTGGTCAACGCGGATGCGTTTCCGGGACATGGTGTGAAGGGCGGGGTTCTCGACCCAGTACTCAATGACCCAACCGGACTTGTTTTTCTTGAGGCAAGCTGGCAAGTAGCTGAATGTGAGCGTTTCTTGCGTGAGAGTGGTGTCTAAACTTAGGCGCATTTTTTTTTTACCCTTCCCGAAAGGAGAGCAAAAAAAACTGTGTCGCAAATCTGTCTCACTTTTTTTTTGTTCCCACCTGTTTGGTGGAGTTATTGTATTGTTTTACAATAACTTGTGAGGCTTGGTGGAGCCGGCGGGAGTCGAACCCGCGTCCAAACTTGCTGCAAAAGTGCTTTCTACATGTTTAGTCTTCGTTTGCTTGTCGGCAGCCTGCAGGTACGAGACCAACCAACAGGTCGCTTATCTTCTAAAATTTCGCCGATGCATCGAAGCCTGCATCCGCTAGCCAAGTCCTTTACGACGCTTCTTGCCGGACGCCGACTGGCTGGGCTTCCGGGGAAACGCCCGCGGCTAATCTGTGATCACGCGGCGGGTGGGCGCAGTTGTTACGCTGCATAAGAATATTCGCCATTTATTGGCTACGAGAGTTAGTTTTTAACGGAACCGTCTCACAACCTCCGACATGCTTACAAATTCACACACATGCTGTCAAAACCAAACGACCCCTGTGAATTTTTTGTGGTGCAAAAATACAATAAAAAACGATTGCGCGGGCAACTATTTCACCTGCCCCTTGAGTTGAAGAATGACTCTGTCGGTCTCGGCGTTGGAATCTACGGTCACACGCTTGCTGATGATGCCAGGGTTCTTGGCAGTGTAGATGGCCTTGATGGTTCCTGTCTTGCCAGGCATAACAGGTGCCTTCGACCACTCCACTTCGGTGCAGTCGCACGATGAGATGACATTGTCCAACAACAACGGCTTGTTGCCGATATTGGTAAAGGTGACGGTCTGAGTCTTCACTTCTCCAACCTTCACTGTTCCAAAATCAAAGTACGATTTGTCAAACTTGATTTCAGGACCGTTTACCTTGGCCGGCGTAGCCGTTTTGGCCGTTTGAGCCATGGTAGCGCCACAGAAAAGAATAAGCGCTAATGATATAATTAGGTTTCTCATAGTCTTCATAATTGTTTCGATTAAATAAAATTCAAAATTCAGAATTCAAATAACAATTCATAATTCACAATGCACAATTCACAATTAAGTTTCACTTCTCACTTCTCACTCCTACAACTCTTAACTCCTTAACTCTCTCCACTCTCCGCTCTCCGTTCTCCGTTCTCCGTTCTCCACTCTCCGTTCTTTTAGTCTTGGTGTCTGATCATAATCTCACTTTCTGTCTTCTCAGGCGCCACCTCTGCAGGTCTTTCCGAAATCTTACCCTTGATGCTCAATATCACTCGGTTGTTGGTGGCGTTTGATTCTACGGTGATGGTTTTGGAGATGGTGCCCAGACGCTCTGTGTCGTATTTTACTTTGATAACACCCTTCTTGCCAGGAGCGATAGTCTCTTTGGGCCACTCGGGAACCGTGCATCCGCAGGATGAGTGAACATTGGTCAACACCAGATTGGCTTTGCCGGTATTTTTGAATACAAATTCGCATACACCATTGTCACCCTGATAGATATGGCCGTAATTATAAACAGTCTTCTCAAAAGTGATTTCGGGTTCTTTAACCTTTTTGCTGTTTTCTTTTTCTTGTGCTTGAAGCGAGAAAGAGGCTACAAAGCACAGGGTCATGAGTAGGCAAACAATCTTTTTCATATCACTTGTTTTTTTAGTTTCGTCAATTATTGTACAATAGACTGCAGATGAGTTTTTATGTTTAATGATTTTGTCGATTTTTACATTCCGCAAGCGAATCGCACCAAAACCTGTCTAATTTGTTCTCTGTTCTTTGTTCTTTAATTATGAATTGAAAATTCTTCTAACGCATTAAGCGCCATTTCGTAGCCGTTAAGACCAAAACCGCAAATTTGTCCTTTGCAAGCGCCGGCGATGAACGAGTGGCGGCGGTACTGCTCACGGCCAAACAGGTTGGAGATGTGAACCTCGATAACGGGCACGGCGACGGCTTTGATGGCGTCGGCAAGCACTAAGGTGGTGTGGGTGTAGGCACCCGGATTGAGGATGATACCGTCGAAGTCCTTGTGCTGCGTGATGGCTTCGGCCAGTTCGCCCACCTGATTGGACTGGAAATAGTGCAGTTCCACTTCGGGGTGGCGTTGCTGAAGAGTTTTGAAGTACTCGTCGAAACTCAATGTGCCATATATGTTCACCTCGCGAGTTCCCAACTCTTGCAAATTGACGCCGTTGATGATGAGGATTCTCTTTCTTGCTTCCATAACTATTTGTGAATCATTATAAATACATCTTCGTCTTCTTTCTGCATGTTCATCTGCTCGCGGGCGTATTTTTCCAATAATTTCGGGTCTTGGCTGATTTCCTCGTAACTGCTTGTGTTGCTGACAGTATTGTTGATTTTGTTAATCTTGTTATCCATGATTTGGATTTTCTTCTTGAGCTCGTGCTGCTTAAGAAGACTGTAATCAGCTAAGAAGCAGATATATACAAGAAATATCAGCAGGGTTATGCCATAAACAATAAGCCATTTTTTATTCAAGTTAAATTTCATGATAACTGGATTTAGATGTAGTTTGTTTACAGCAGGATAATCGATGCGATACCTGATTATTTTTGCGTGGCAAAGATACATTTTTTTCTGCATTTATAATAGATGTAAATATTGGCGCAAATTCTTCAATAATTTCTTCCCAAGTCTCAGACTGGGGTGTATGTTTTTAATCTAAGATATTGATAATAAGATATTTTTGAAAATCTTGATTATCGGCGAAAATCTTGTAATTTTGCTGTCCATTTAATGAGGAATCAATTATTATCATTTAAAATAGCAATAACATGAAACGTGACAATGTAATTTTCGATTTGATTCAGAAAGAACGCAGCCGCCAGACCAATGGTATTGAGCTGATTGCTTCTGAAAACTTTGTTAGTGATCAGGTGATGGAAGCCATGGGTTCTGTCATGACCAACAAGTACGCTGAGGGTTATCCTGGCAAGCGTTATTATGGTGGTTGTCAGATTGTTGACCAAAGTGAAACCATCGCCATCGAACGCGCTAAGGAATTATACGGTGCTTGCTGGGCCAATGTTCAGCCTCACAGTGGTGCCCAGGCCAATATGGCTGTTTTTATGGCATGCTTGAATGCTGGCGACACCTTCATGGGTATGAACTTGAATCATGGTGGTCACTTGAGCCACGGTAGCCCTGTAAACTTCTCCGGTATCATGTATAATGTTGTGGATTACAGCGTTGAAGAAGAGACTGGTACTATCGACTATGATAAAATGGAAGCTCGTGCTCTGGAAACCAAGCCGAAACTTATCATTGGTGGTGCTTCTGCCTACAGCCGTGATTGGGATTGGGCTCGCATGCGTCAGATTGCCGATAAGATCGGTGCTATCCTGATGGGCGACATCAGTCACCCCAGCGGCCTTATTGCCAAGGGTTATCTGAACAACGCCATCAAATATTGCCACATCGTGACTACTACCACCCACAAGACCCTCCGCGGACCTCGTGGTGGTATGATTCTGATGGGTGAGGATTTCGACAATCCGTGGGGCAAGACCACTCCGAAGGGCGAAATCAAGAAGATGAGCGCACTGCTCGACAGCGCCGTATTCCCGGGCACCCAAGGTGGTCCTCTGGAACACGTTATCGCAGCTAAGGCTGTTGCTCTGGGCGAGGCTCTGACCGACGATTACGATCGCTACATCCAGCAGGTGATGAAGAATGCCAAGACCATGTGCGCTGCTTTCATCGACAAAGGTTACAAGGTTATCAGCAATGGTACCGACAACCACTTGATGCTCATCGACCTTAGAACCAAATTCCCCGAAATGACCGGTAAAGAGGCTGAAAATGCCCTCGTTGCCGCCGACATTACGGTGAACAAGAACATGGTTCCTTTCGACAGCCGTAGCGCATTCAAAACCAGCGGTCTGCGTGTTGGTACGCCGGCTATCACCACTCGTGGCCTTAAAGAAGGCGACATGGGCGAAATCGTTGAACTGATTGACGATGTGCTCTGCCACCTCGGCGACGAAAGCGTTGTTGCCAAAGTGAGAGCCAAAGTAAACTCGATGATGTCAAATCGTCCTTTATACGCTTGGTAATCAATAGTTTTTATTACTAATACATGAAGTGAGGCGGAAGAAGATAATTCTTCCGCCTTTCTTCTTTTTTGCCTCTTGGATTTCCACAATTTTTGTTTGATAACTTTTGATAGTTTTTTACTATATAGTATGCGATTTTCCAAGAAAAACTTGTAACTTTGCGACTTAAATTTTTGAAAGCATGATTACCTATCTGAAAGGCCGATTGGTAGAGAAAACCCCGACATATTTGGTGGTGGAAACCGCTGGTGGTGTGGCCTATATGGTTCATATATCGCTCAATACATACGATAAGGTGTTAGCCTTAGAAGAAGCGAAGATTTATACGCATTATGTCATCAAGGAAGACGCGCACGCTTTGTATGGCTTTTTCGATGAGCAAGAACGCTCCGTTTTCCGTCTGCTGATTACGGTCAACGGTATCGGTCCAAATACGGCGCGTGTCATTTTGTCGTCAATGGGAGTGGAGCAGACTGTGGGAGCCATTGCAGCCGGCAATGACGCGGCGTTCAAATCGGTGAAAGGCATCGGTGCCAAGACCGCACAGCGTCTCATTATCGACCTGAAAGACAAAATCGGTAAGGAATCCGTTCAAAATATCGATAAAATTACTATTTCGTACAATAATAACAGAAATGAAGCGTTATCCGCATTAGTGTCATTGGGTTTTGTGAAGAAGGCTGTAGAAACGACACTGGATAAGATTATCAAGTCGGAGCAGGGTGAGTTGTCAACGGAGGACTTGATAAAGAAGGCTTTAAAAATGTTATAGATTAATTAGTTGGCAGTGTATTTCGGAAGGAGAACTAAGAACTACATCATATCGGGAATATTAGTGTTCGTATTGTATTCGGCAATATGGGCTATTCCTGCGCCTCGTTCTTCTGTGGGTTATGAGCCTCCGTTTGCTGAAGAGACGGTTGATGACTCCTTCGTGCTTGACAATGAAGTGCTTGCCCATCCATCGACAACGGCCGATTATTTCGCAGTTCCCGCTATCGTTATTGACACACTCGATTATGTGTTGCCGTTGACGCCTCCTGATACGGGATTGAAAGTGAAACCGAAGCAGCCCTCCGACAATCCTCTGGATGAAGATAGAGACGGCAGCCCCTTCGGTTTGAAAGATCCGCAAGGCACGGGTCCCAAGATTGAGTATGACCCCAAGACCAACTCGTATAATTTCCAGAATATGACCGGTGATGTGCCTTACGGACCGGGTGCTTCGATGAGCTTGAAGGAGTATATGGATTACGATATGCGCCAGGAGATGAAGAAGTACTGGAAAGAGAAAGGTGCTGGTTATGTGGATCGTGCCAATCGTCGTGGTGGCGGCCTCATTCCGCAGTTGCGTATCGGCGGCGAGGTGTTTGAAAGCATTTTTGGTAGCAATACCATCGACATACGTCCTTCGGGTAATGTGGAGTTGATTTTCGGATTCTTGTACAATCAGACCGACAATGACATGCTTCCCGTGAAGCAGCGTAAAGTACCGCAATTCAACTTTGATGAGAATATCCAGTTGAATGTGTTGGCCAAAATCGGTGATAAGATTGATTTCAACTTGAACTACAATACCGAACCGAGTTTTGAGTTCGATAACAAGATGAAGTTGCAGTATCAAGGTAAGGAAGACGAAATTATTCAACTTCTTGAATTTGGTGATGTTACACTTCCATTGAATAGCTCTTTGATTGTGGGTAGTCAGAGTTTGTTCGGCTTGAAGTCGCAACTGCAATTCGGCAAGTTGATGGTAACCAGTGTGCTGTCGCAACAGAAAGCCGAAAGTCAGACTATCACGGTTTCTGGCGGCGCGCAGACTACCGATTTTTACATCAAGGCTGATGAATACGAAGAGAACAAGCACTTCTTTATCAGCCAATACTTCCGCGACCATTACAACCAGTATATGAGTACGCTGCCGTTGGTTGGTTCGCCCATTGTCATTACCAAGATTGAGGTGTGGCGTACAACGGTCGGAACGGCTACCTCTGAAAACCGCAACATTGTGGCTTTCACCGACTTGGGTGAGGCTTCACCGACGTTCAACGGCTTCTCTTATGTGAGCGGTTCTTATCCTAGTGATGATGTCAACAATTTGAACGATGTGATTGACTCCTCGCTATACCGTAACTTGGGTGTTGTTAATAATAACTTGAAAGCCAAAGGCTTGACGGCGGGTGTGGATTTTGAGAAAGTGGAAAGTGCCCGATTGCTGTCTCCTTCCGAATATACCTTTAACAGCAAATTGGGTTTCATCTCCTTGAATACTGCTCTGACTCCCGACCAAGTACTGGCGGTAGCCTTCCAGTTCACGGTCATTGGCGACAATCGCGTTTATCAGGTGGGTGAGTTCTCGAACCAGGTGTCGGCACCCAACTGTATCCGTGTGAAGTTGTTGAAGAGCACCAACTTGAACACCAAGTCGCCACTCTGGAAGTTGATGATGAAGAACGTCTATTCTTTGTCGGCATACCAGGTGGCCAAAGAAGATTTCCGACTCAATATCCTGTACAAAGGTGATGAAGAGGGTATTGGCAACGGCTTTTTCAACGAAGGTTCGCAGAAGGGTGTGCCGTTGATTCGTCTGTTGGGCATGGACCGCTTGAACCAGCAGGATGATCCGTATCCCGATGGTGTGTTCGACTTCCTCGACAATGCGGCTGTGGGTGGCGGTATCATCAACTCCACCAACGGTAGAATCTATTTCCCCACCATTGAGCCATTCGGTAAGGACTTGCGCGATGCCTTGGGCAACGACGCCTATGCCGACAAGTATGCCTTTGACACGTTGTACACTACTACGAAGACATTAGCCCAGCAATATACTTCCAAGAATAAATATTATCTGGAAGGTACTTACAAATCCTCATACGGCTCTGAGATTTATCTGAATGCGATGAATGTGCCCGAAGGGTCGGTGAAGGTGACTGCCGGCGGTATTCCGTTGACTGAGAATGTGGACTATACCGTCAACTACGCCATGGGTACGGTGACGATTATCAATGACGGTGTCCTCAAGTCGGGTACGCCCATCAACATCTCCTTGGAAAACCAGTCGCAGTACGGCATGATTACCCGATATATGTTCGGTTTGAATTTGGATTACAAATTCTCGGATAACTTTAATATCGGAGCCACTTTGTTGAATTTGCGCGAGCAGCCCATTACTCAAAAGGTGAATTATGGCGACGAGCCTATCAACAACCACATTTGGGGTATGAACTTTGCTTATAAGACCAAGTTGCCCTGGTTGACCAAGTTCATCGACTGGCTGCCGTTCCACAGCACGACCGCAGAATCGAATATGCAGTTGGAAGGTGAGTTTGCTCATTTCATTCCTGGCCACTCGCGTGCGGTGGGTAAGGAGGGTACCACCTATATTGACGACTTTGAAGCCACCAAGTCGACGGTGGATTTGCGCAATGTGGGTACATGGGCATTAGCTTCCACGCCGCAATACCAACAGGATTTGTTCCCCGAAGCTCGCTCGATGACTTCTACCGATGCACCGCGCCGCCAGTTGGCGTATGGTTACAACCGTGCACGCTTGGCATGGTATGTCATTGATCCTCTGTTCTATCGTAACAACAACGCCACGCCAAAGAATATCACGGCTGAAGACCAGTCGCAAACATACGCCCGTGAGGTTTATGAGGCCGAGTTGTTCCCCTATAAAGAGCAGGCAAGCACGGCCGAGCCCACCAATATGTCGGTATTTAATTTGGCATTCTATCCTTCAGAAAGAGGTCCTTACAACTATGATGTGAACGGCGCTGAAGGTTATTCGGCTGGTGTATCGGAAGATGGTAGTCTGAATAACCCGGAAACCCGTTGGGGCGGTATTATGCGCAGAATGGACAATACCGATTTCGAGTCTTCCAATTTCGAGTATATCGAGTTCTGGATGATGGACCCGTTTATCGATAACCCGAACCACCGTGGTGGTAAGTTGTATTTCAACTTGGGTGATATTTCGGAAGATATTCTCCGTGATGGTATGAAGTTCTTCGAAAACGGTCTGCCTTCGGATGGTACGGATGAAAATTGCGACTTTACCGTTTGGGGCCGTGTTCCTACTATCCAGATGATTGTCAATGCTTTTGAAAATGAGGGCGATGCCCGTGACCATCAGGATGTGGGTTTCGATGGTCTTGCTACGGATCGTGAAAGAGACTACTTCTACGATAATTACTTGAAGCAGATGGAACAGGCTTTCGGCACCGGCTCACAAGCCTACCAGATGGCTTATAACGACCCGTCGTCCGACAACTTCCATTATTTCCGTGGCACCGATTATGACGAGGCCGATGTCAAGATTCTGGAGCGTTACAAGTATTTCAATAATGCCGAAGGTAACTCGCCCACACAGAAGCAGAACCCCGAATCGTATCCTACCACGGGTAGTTCTATGCCTAATGTGGAGGATGTGAACAATGACTACACCTTGAGTGAGGATGAAAAATATTATCAGTATGAAATCGACCTTCGTCCTGATAAGATGGTGATTGGAGAGAACTACATTTACGATATTTTCGATGCCGTGCCCGACCCGCCACTGCCTGACGGTAGCCGTCCCAAGACGCGCTGGTATCAGTTTAAGATTCCTATCAAGCAACCCGATAAGGTGGTGGGTGACATCAGTGGCTTCAACTCTATCCGCTTTATGCGTGTGTTTATGCGCGACTTTGCCGAACCCGTTGTTTGCCGTCTGGCAACTTTTGAATTGGTTCGTAGCGACTGGCGTGCCTATAGCTTGTCGTTAATGGAAGACGGTGACTATACACCCGGTCAAGGCTCCGGCAACACCAGCTTCTCGGTATCGACCTTGAGTTTTGAGGAAAATGCCAACCGTACGCCTATTCCTTACACGCTGCCTCCTGGCATTGAACGTGAGCAAGGCTACGGCGGTACGCAGCAATACTATGTCAATGAGCAGGCCCTGTCGATGAAAGTCACCGATCTGGCCGATGGTGATGCTCGCGCCATCTACAAGACCACCGCATACGACTTGCGACGTTTCAAGAAACTGAAAATGTTTGTTCATGGTGAAAAGGTGAACAACAACGATAATATCAACAATGGCGATGTGACGGTATTCATCCGTTTGGGTTCCGACTTTACCGAAAACTATTATGAATACGAGTTGCCATTGGAACTGACGCCTTGGTATTGCGGTCCCGACTCGACTACCATTTGGCCCAGATCGAACAGGATAGATATTAGCTTGGATTCGCTGGTTGCCATCAAGCAGCGCCGAAATACGGAAATTCGTAGAGGTTTGCATGAGGGCTATGCTACACTGTATGAGGCACATTTGTCGGGCGGTCGTACCATTTCGGTATTGGGAACGCCCAACTTGGCAGAGGTGACCACCATCATGATTGGTGTCCGTAACCCCAAGAAACAAAGCATTAACGATGGCGACGACATGCTCGACAAGTCTGTAGAAGTTTGGATTAACGAGCTCCGTCTCTGCGGCTATGACGAGAAATCTGGTTTCGCTGCTCTGGCTCGTATGCGTGTCACCCTGGCCGACATCGGTGACTTGACCTTGTCGGGTACCTATTCAACACCGGGCTTTGGAACGCTGGAGCAGAAGGTTACCCAAACACAGCAGGAAACCATGTACACCTTCGACTTGGCCACCAATATTGAAGCGGGCAAGGTGCTCTTCCCCGACAAGTGGAACATCAAGATACCGTTGCATTACGACTACTCCATCAATGTGGCAGCTCCACAATACAATCCGCTGAATCCCGACGTCAAGCTGAAAGAAGATTTGCGCACGTATGATAGCAAAGCCGAGCGCGACTCTATCAAGCGGATGACTACTGATTTTATTCAGCGCCAGAATATTAACTTGATGAATGTGCGTAAGGAACGTGACTTCGACAAGCCCATCAAGATCAGACCTTGGGATATTGAGAACTTCGACTTCTCGTATGCCTATTCGGAAATCAAGAGCCGCAATGTGGATGTGGAACTGGATAACAAATTCACGCATGAAGGTGAAATTGGTTATGCATTCAATTATAATCCAAAGAATATCAGACCTTTTGCTAAGCAGAAATGGTTAAAGTCCAAGTGGTTGCAGATTATCCGCGATTTCAACTTCTATCCGCTGCCCAAGATGGTTACGGTGCGAACCAGTATTCATCGTGAGATGAACGAGTTTAAGCTTCGTCCCAAGAGCAAGGGTAATATCATTATCGACACCAGTTATGTAAAGACCTTCGATTGGATGCGTAATTATGCATTGCGTTGGGATTTGACGCAGGGCTTGCGCTTTGAGTATACCGCCAATGCCAATGCACGTTTGGACGAGCCGCAGGGTAGGATAGACACGCGTGTCGAAAGGGATTCCATTTGGCGTAGTTTCGGTCGCGGCGGTCGAACCACCAATTTCCAACAGCGTTTCGATGCTTCGTATCAGCTACCTATCAACAAGATACCTTTGTTCAACTGGATTACCGCCAGCGTGAGATATTCTTCAACTTATAATTTCACGGCTGCGGCCTTGTCGATGGAGAATTTGGGTAATACGATTCAAAACTCCAATACAAAGCAAGCCAACGCCAGTCTTAATATGGTTACCTTGTATAACAATATTCCGTACTTGAAACGTGTAAATCAAGGGGCTAAGGCTGCTAACAAGAAGGATAAGAAGAAAGTTGAAGCGCCGCAAGGTGCCGATACCAAAGATTTGAAATCGGATAAGAAGAGTGATAAGAAAGACGACAAGAAAAAGTCATCTAAAGACAGTGTGAAGGTGAATGTGGGCAAGGTTATTTTGGATGGTACGGTGCGTTTCCTCATGATGGTGCGCAATATTTCGGCCAGCTACAGTGAAGGCAATGGTACCATCATGCCGGGTTACAAGTACAGGCCCAATATGTTCGGTATTCACTTTCCGACCAATTCGCCGGGCTTCCTCTTTGCTTTTGGTGCCCAACCTGATATCCGACATATCGCTTCCGAAAAGGGTTGGCTTTCAATGGATACGCTGATTAATGCGCCTTTCCAATCGAACCATAACCAAACTCTTAATTTCCGTGCGACCGTCGAGCCGTTCAAGGATTTCCGCATTGATGTAACGGCCAACAGGACCATTACGGAGAATTTCTCGGAGTACTATGTTGCCAACAGTGAGGGTGTTTTCAACTCTTATTCGCCGCAGCGAACAGGTAATTTCAGCATCACCTTCTTCGGTCTGCCGACCATGTTCACGAAAGGGGAAGTGCTTTTCGATAACTTGAAGGCTATGAGATATGAGATAGCCCAGCGTTTGTCGGCTCGCAATCCCAATTCAAATGGAGTTATAGACGGAAATACTGGTTATCCAGTTGGTTATAGCGGTGTTTCTCAGGATGTGCTCATTCCCGCTTTCATTGCAGCTTACAGTGGTCGCAGCGCTAATAAGGTGGATGTAAGCTCTCCGTTCCCGAAAATACCTATGCCCAACTGGCGTCTGAATTATACGGGCTTCACAAAGATCAAAGGTGTGAACAAGGTGTTCCAAAGCCTGTCGCTGACACATGCTTATACATCTACTTATACGGTAGGTAGTTATACCACCAATTTGCTTTATACTGAAGATGTAAACGGTTTCCCGAATGCGCTGGATGCTCTGGGTAACTTCATCCCGACTAATGAAATAGCACAGATTACGGTTACCAATCAGTTGAATCCTTTGATTGGCTTCGATATGACTTTGGTTAATAGCTTGATTCTCAAAGTGGAATACAAGACAAGCCGCAGTGTTTCGTTAAGCTTTACCAATAACCAGGTTACGGAGGTCTCCTCTAATGAGTTTGTCTTCTCGACGGGTTATCGTTTCAAGGATTTGAAGATTGGTTTTGTGTTCTCGGGTGCGAAACGTCAGGTGGTGAGCGACTTGAACGTAACGCTGGGTGTCGGCATCAGAGACAACCGTACCGTACTCCGCAAGCTTGTCGAAGATGTCAGTCAAGTGACTTCAGGTACGCTGTCTTGCACTATCAATGCTGCTGCCGACTATCAGATTAGCAGCCTTATCGGTTTGACCTTCTATTATGACCATATCATCAACCGTCCACACATGTTGAACCAATATCCCACCATGACCATCGATACGGGTGTGAAGGTGAGATTGATGCTGTCGCAATAGCAGGCGGTTGGTCATTCGTATAGTTTAATCTTAATTTCTCATAGGACATGTATAAGATATTGCGCAAAAGAAACTTGACGGATAATATTGTTTGGATGGATGTGTTGGCTCCATGGGTGGCGCGTGCGGCACAGCCGGGTCAGTTTCTGATTGTGATTCCTGATGAGAAAGGCGAGCGTGTCCCATTGACTATTTGTGATGATGATAAAGACAAAGGGACTATTACAATAGTTTTTCAAGTAGTGGGACATTCTACTGCCAAGATGGCTGCCATGTCGGAAGGAGAATATTTCCATGATGTGGTGGGACCGTTGGGACGCCCGAGCGAACTGGTACATCAGTCATCTGAGCAATTGCGCTCACAGCATCTCTTGTTCGTAGCTGGCGGCGTTGGAACCGCTCCTGTGTATCCACAGGTGAAATGGTTGCATAGTCAGGGCGTTAAGGTGGATGTGATTGTGGGCAGCAAGACAAAGAATACGCTCATTATGGAGAAAGAGATGTCGGAAGTGGCTGACAACCTGTATGTCTGCACTGACGATGGTTCGTATGGTTTCGGTGGCTTCGTGACTGACAAGATGCGCGACCTGATTGACCGCGAAGGCAAGCACTATGATGAGGTGATTGCCATCGGTCCGATGATTATGATGAAGAATGTAGCTGCATTGACCGCCCAATACAACATAAAGACCACGGTGAGTCTTAATTCATTGATGGTGGATGGTACGGGCATGTGTGGCTCGTGTCGTGTGAGTGTGGGTGGTAAGGTGAAGTTTACCTGTGTTGACGGACCCGAATTTGATGGCCATGCCGTTGATTATGATGATGCTATGCGCAAGCAGCGTATGTATAAGCAGCAAGAGATTGCCAAAGATACACCCGATCATCGTTGCAACTTGACACCGTTGGTTGACGATTCGGCGTCGGCTGTTATTGAGCCCAAACGGCGAGTGCCTGTGCGCGAGCAAGCTCCGGATGTGCGCAACCACAATTTCAATGAAGTGTCGTACGGCTATAACGAAGAAGAGGCTGTCGCCGAAGCCAAGCGCTGTATCCAGTGCAAGAAGCCTGGCTGCGTGACACAATGTCCCGTTAGTGTGAAGATACCGCAATTTATTCACGAAGTGCAGGAACGCAACTTTGTCGCTGCGGCTGCCATCATTGCCGAAGATTCCGCTCTTCCCGCCGTCTGCGGTCGTGTGTGTCCTCAAGAAGTGCAGTGCGAAGGCAGTTGCATCTTGGGCAAAAAGGGCGAACCGATAGCCATCGGCAAGTTGGAACGCTTTGTGGCCGACTGGTCGCGTACGCACAACATGACGCCGCAAGTGACGGTAGCCCCCGCCAACGGACATAAGGTGGCCATTATCGGCTCTGGTCCTTCGGGACTGACTTGTGCCGGCGATTTGGCCAAAATGGGCTACGAAGTGACCATCTTCGAGGCTCTTCATGAGCCAGGTGGCGTGCTTTCGTATGGAATCCCGGAATTTCGTCTGCCTAAGAAAGAAGTGGTGGATTATGAAGTGGAAAATGTTCGCCGATTAGGCGTGAAGATAGAGACCAATGTCATTGTCGGCAAGTCGGTGACGATTGATGAGTTGATGGCCGCTCCGTATGGCTACGAGGCCGTCTTCATCGGTAGTGGCGCCGGTCTGCCCAAGTTCATGAATATTCCCGGTGAAACGTTGGTCGGTGTGATTTCCGCCAATGAGATATTAACTCGCTCGAACCTGATGAAGGCCTATAGCCATGAGTATGCCACACCCGTGTTTGTGGGCAAGAAAGCCGTCGTTGTGGGTGGTGGCAATGTGGCGATGGATGCCGCCCGCACGGCCCTGCGCCTCGGTGCGGAGACACATCTGGTGTACCGCCGCTCAGAAGTGGAGATGCCGGCACGGCAAGAGGAGATTCATCACGCCAAAGAAGAGGGCATAGAGTTCCACTTGATGACTAACCCCGTGGAGATTTTGGGTGATGAAAACGGCCATGTGCGTGCTGTGCGCTGTGTGCGTATGGAGTTGGGAGAGCCCGATGCCAGCGGTCGTCGCAGACCCGTTGTGATTGAAGGCAGTGAGTTTGATATCGAGGCCGACTGCGTCATCATGTCGCTGGGTACAGCTCCCAATCCGCTTATCCGCGAAACCACTACCAACTTGAAAGCCGAAAGCTGGGGTGGTTTGATAGCCGATGAGCATGGGCAAACCTCCAAACCTGGCGTTTTTGCCGGTGGTGATGCCGTAACAGGCGCTGCCACAGTCATTTTAGCTATGGGCGCTGGCCGAACAGCCGCCGCGGCTATCGATCGTTATCTTCGTTCCAAATAATAGTTCAATTATGAAAAGATGGATTCGCTTTTGGCTGATATTGAGTGTATTGTCGCTTGCTATAACACTCCACGCGCAGCCTGCCAAGCCCACGCAGACTTATGTTTCGCAGATGAAAAAAGCTGAAGCTGCTATCAAAACGTTGACTTTAGCGAGGTTGGAGACAAGTTTGCTTTACGATACCGTGAGCTATCGATGGATTTCGTACAAGGCAAAAGTTGCTTTTGTGGGTGAGAATTTGAATAATAACTGCCAGCTTTTCTTTGTCAACAAGATCGACAGCATTATCTATCTCAACCTCCATGTTTCTGGGGTGGAGATTATGCGTGTGGTGTTGACGCCAACTGAAGTGACGCTGGTCAACAAATTGGATCACGCTTATTATCAAGGAGGTTACGAGGTCTTTCAGAAGTTAGTGGGCATGCAAGCCGATTTCAATTTCATCCAGGCATTGTTCAACAAATGTGATTTCCGTGATTTTGAAAAGAATCTGCAGTCTGTGAATGATAATGCTGCGGTGTGGAAGATGGTTTCGCCCTTACGTCGCCACCTCACAGCAGACTGGAGCATTATGCAAAATATTGAGAAGAACCTGTTTTCGGGGGAATTGCAGAATGAGATTACCGATTTGGCATCGGGTAGAGTGCTGACAGCCAAATATTTGCCAGATACAACGGCCCCGGCAAACCGTTATGGACAGCTGATTCTGAATTTGCCTATGCGAAACTTGCAGGTGACGCTGACTCCCAAGAATATGAAATATAATGTGCCTGGGCCTACTTCTATCAAGATTCCCGACAAGTTTGCACGACTAACTTTTGAATAATCATGCGACTGGCGGAGGAAATCAAAAAGGAGGCGCAGAATTTGGGCTTTTCTCATTGCGGCATTGCCAAGGCTGAGCCACTACTGAAAGAGAAAGCCGCTTTTGAAGAGGCGCTCCGCCATGGCTACCAGGCTTCGATGTCCTTCCTTGAACGCAATGTGGATACGCGTTTTAATCCGGAACTACTGCTGCCGCACTGCAAAAGTGTGATTGTAGTGCTGTTTTATTATCCCATTCCTCAAAAATGGCATAGCGATTATAAAGTGGCTCGCTATGCATATCTTCAAGATTATCATGTGTTTGTCAAGGAGAAATTAGAGAAGCTGGGTGCTTTTCTGTCGCAGAAATCTCCTGAGGCGCAGTGGCGTGTCACGGTTGATTCTTCCACTATATCGGAAAAAAGCTGGGCTGTGAGGGCAGGAGTGGGGCACATTGGTAAGAACTCGCTGCTACAGAACGAGATGGGCTCTTATTTTATGATTGGCACCTTGCTCACGGATGTGGAACTCGACTATGACCAGCCGACGCCCGCCGATTGCGTCGATTGTGACCTCTGTATGCGAAGCTGCCCTGTACAGGCTATCGAGGAGCCTTATAAGGTGAATGCCGCCAAGTGCATCGCCTATCATAATGTGGAGGATAAAAGTCGCGATGCCCATGGTGATTCCTTCCACCATTGGGTGTTCGGCTGTGATGTTTGTCAGGAAGTGTGTCCTAAAAATCAAAAAATTAGTTATAACCTGTCGGCAACTCAATATTCTTCCTTATTTTTGCACTTCAAAAATGAGGATTTTGAGAATTTGGATGAATCCGATTTCCGTCACTATTTTGCCGGTCATTGTGCTGCACGAAGGAAATATGCGGGTTTAATGTTTAATATTGAAAAGGTTAAAAATGAAAACTGATTTGCTGAAAGTGGTCCAACATGCCGTCCAGTCTGAGATTGACGCTCTGACCTATGTGAAACAGTTTATAAATGAAGATATTGTCAACTGTGCCAACGAAATATTGAAGGCCAAGGGGCGTGTTATTGTGACGGGCATTGGCAAAAGCGCCATCATCGCTCAAAAGATTGTGGCCACCTTCAATTCTACGGGTACGCCCGCCATCTTCATGCATGCCGCAGATGCCATTCATGGCGACTTGGGTATTATTCAGGATGAGGATGTGGTGATTTGCATTTCCAATAGCGGAAATACACCCGAAATTACGATGCTGGTTCCGTTCTTGAAACGCTCTGGTAATAAGCTGATTGCTATAGTGGGCAACACTGAATCGTTTCTGGCTCGCGAGGCCGACTATATCATCAACTGCTCGGTGCCTAATGAGGCTTGTCCCAATAATTTGGCACCTACCAACAGTACCACGGCCCAGATGGTGATGGGCGACGCACTTGCTGCTTTGCTCATTGAGATGCGCGGCTTTACGGCCAAGGATTTTGCCAAGTATCACCCAGGCGGCGTTTTAGGCAAGCGCCTCTATATGAAGGTTGACGACCTTTACAAGCTGAACGATGTTCCCGAAGTTTCGCCCGAGGCGACACTCAAAGAGGTGATTTATGTCATTTCCAGTCGCCGCTTAGGCGTGACTGCTGTCACCGTTGACCACAAGCTCGTGGGTGCTATAACCGACGGCGACTTGCGTCGTATGTTGGAGAAGAACGATCAGTACATGCACTTGAAGGCGCAGGATGTGATGACGCACCACCCGCAGCATGTCTATCCCGATACTTTGGCAGTTGAAGCACTGGACTTGATGCGCAAGAAGAGCATCACTAATTTGTTTGTGGTTTCTAAAGAAGGTGAGTATTTAGGCGTGGTTCATCTTCACGATATTATTAGAGAAGGCATTTATTAGAAAACAGAATGAATTTGAAGAAGCACATACCGAACACCATCACCTGCCTGAACCTGATAACCGGCTGTATATCGGTCTATTTCGCGTTCAGCGGCAATCTGGTTGTGGCGTCGTTGCTCATATTGTTGTCGGCAACTTTCGATTTCTTCGATGGCTTCTCGGCGCGATTGTTGGGTGTGCATTCCGAAATAGGCATCGATATGGACTCGCTAGCCGATGTCATCTCATTTGGCTTTGCGCCAGCAGCTATCCTCTTCATGTTTATGGATGAGACGATGGCGTCGTTGCCGCCTGCCGTGCGCAATGGTGTGCTGGGCGTGCTGCCGTTCTGTGCTTTTATCGTGCCCGCGCTCTCGGCTGTGCGTTTGGCTCGTTTTAACCACGACGAAACGCAACGTACTGAGTTCAAAGGCTTAGCAACGCCAGCCAATGCTCTGTTTCTCGGCTATTTGCATTTCTCAGCCAACCAGATAATGTTCCTGAATAACTTCTGGATTTTGCTGATACTGATGTTCAGCACCTCGCTGCTGATGCTGGCACCGCTGCCGATGTTTTCCTTGAAATTCCATCACTTGCGCTTTAAGGAGAATGAAATCAGATACATCTTCCTGGCGTTATCACTTATATTGCTCATTATCTTCCGATTGGGTGCATTTCCCATCATCATCATTACATATATTATATTGTCATTCTCTAAATTCGCAATGACAAAAATCCATCCTGCAGCATGAGTATTCGTTCTATAGCCTTGTTTTGCGGTTCTGCTGAGGGTGCTAATCCGCTGTACGGTGAAGTGGCCGCACAGTTGGGTGCAATGTGCGCCGACAAAGGGCTGACACTCTATTATGGTGGTGCCTGTTTAGGATTAATGAACAAAGCAGCTGATGCAGCCATGGCTCGTCATGGTAGGGTGGTGGGCATCGCTCCGTCGTTCTTCTCCAAGAATGTGGTTTTGGCGAAAGATATTTCCGAGATGATTATGGTCAACTCGATGAGCGAACGCAAGCAGATGATGGAGAAGCTGGCCGACGCTTTTGTAGTGCTGCCCGGTGCTTATGGCACGATGGACGAGTTTTTCGAGCTTATCACCGATGCGCAGTTGGGTATGCATCATAAGCCCGTTGCCGTGCTCAACGTGAATGGTTATTACGATCACCTGCTGGCACTTCTCGATCGCTTTGAGCAAGACGGTTTCCTGCGCCCATTCCATCACGAATTGCTTGTGGTTGCGGCTACGTTGGAAGAGTTGTTCGACAAACTGGAAAATTACCAGAATACGAACGACCATCAGTGGCTGAAACATATCAAGGAATAATTAATGCCCACGAATTGTAGGTGCGTAGCGCGCTACGCACCTACGGACAATATTGTGATTTATTCCAATTTTTTGCTTGAATCCCAAATTTTCTCCGAAATTTTGCTCCTCTTTTTTCCTATTTTTATTTTGTAAAATCATAACATATTGATTTTTAGTAAAATAAAATTTTCTAAAAACTCTTGACAAATGATTTTCTTGTATTACTTTTGTAGTGTATTAAAACACTAATACACTAAAACAATAAAGTTATGATAAAAATAGAGAACATGGATTTCGGTTATGTCAAAAACCGGATGTTATTCCAAGACTTGAATTTGACGATGGAGAAGGGGCATGTTTATGGCTTGTTGGGCAAAAACGGTGCTGGCAAGACCACATTGCTCAAGATTATGTCGGGACTTCGTTTCCCTCTTAATGGTACGGTGGAAGTGATGGACAACAATGCTTGTCTGCGCAAAGCCGACATGTTGCAGAATCTCTACCTGCTTCAGGAAGAGATGTTTGTGCCTCATTTGAAAATAAAATCCTATGTAAATGCGTATGCTCCGTTTTATCCTAATTTCAGTCGTGAGCAGTTCGAAAATTACTTGAACGAATTTGATGTGGCTGGTTTGGAGCAGCACATCGACAGGCTGTCGCAGGGACAAAAGAAGAAGGTGCTCGTTTCGTTTGCGCTGGCTGCCAATACGCCCATCTTGCTGATGGACGAGCCGACCAATGGCATGGACATCCCATCGAAGAGCGTGTTCCGTCGTCTCGTGGCGTCGGCTGCCGATGAGAACCGACTGATGGTGATTTCCACGCACCAGGTACGCGACCTGTTCAGTCTCATCGACGTTGTTTCCATCATCGACCGTGGCCAGATGATTTTGAATGCTTCGTTGGAGCAAATTACCGATAAGTTGTTGTTCGATATTGATAATCAGCTGACTGCAGACGGTGAGGTGTTCTATACCGAAGAAACGCCGCGTGGCGTTTGTCAGGTTAAGAAAAATGTTAATCATCTGGATTCCAAACTCGATTTGGAAATCCTGTTCAACGCCTTGATGAGCAATAAAGAACCTATTATGAACCTTTTTAAATAGTTGGAATATGAAAAAATGGACGAATAAAATATTATGGATAACGCTGATTGTCATAGCGTTGCTCGTCGTTGTGCCTTTTACGGTCACTTTTCAGGTGGCTGCGCACAAACATCCCGAGATGTATCAGCCTGCAGCCAAGTCGGGTATAGATGTGCTTTCGCAAATGGATTCCATCTTTGGAAATCAAGTTGTCAATGTTGACGAAGTTGTCGTTATGGATGGCGACGATTCGTTAGCAGTTGAGGTGATTGAAGAGACTGTAAATGAATAGTTTAACCGATTAAATTTTAAGATTATGAATTTCAATAATATAAAAAGCTTATTTAGAGCATATTACTACGAGAATGGTCGTCGCGATCTTTTTCAGATGGCTGTGATGGCTGCTCTGGCGTTCTTATCATCCGCCTTTGTCGAAAACACCCATTTCCCGACTCTCTTTACCGTGTCGATGATGATTTTTGTGGTGCAATTTTTTACTTTACTCCGTAGTAAAACAGGTTCGGTTCACTATTTCACCTTGCCGGCCAGCACGGGCGAGAAGTTTCTGTTTGCCGTGCTAATGGTCAATGTGGTGGGTGTGCTACAGTATTATATTGCCATTGTGCTCGGCAGCATACTTGGGCAATTGTGTCACGACTTGATGTTTAATTTGCTTAATTTAAGTAATATAACGGCTTTGGTGTGGCCTTCGGTAACCTGGCATAATCATCATATTGCGCTCTTTTTATTAACGCTGTACACTTTGGTGTCGATGTTCTTTTTCGGCAGCATCTACTTCCGCCGCGGTGGCGTGCGCAAAACCATCTTAACAGTCTTCTTGGTAAGTTTGGGGCTGTTCATAATTATGTTGCTGACTTTCAAAGTGAATATGTGGATGGCATTCCCGTTTGGCACGCGCTTCGTGGATGTGGATTGGAGTTTGGTTTCGCTTGACATTATGCCACAAAATTTCAGTGAAAGAACGTTCGCTTACATTGTGGAAGGTTTGACTATCGTATATTGCTATGTGCTCAGCTACTTACGGTTGAGAGAAACGGAGGCCTAAGATGGGAATGGATTTCAGTAGTAGCAGAGCTATTTATCTGCAAATTGTAGATTGGGTGTGCGCTCAGATTGTGAGCGGGCGCTGGCCCGTGGGCGAGCGAGTGCTGTCGGTGCGCGAACTGGGTGCACGCCTCGAAGTGAACCCCAATACGGTGATGCGTTCCTACGAGATGCTTCAAAACCAGCAGATTATTGTCAATAGGAGAGGCGTGGGCTTCTTTGTGGCCGATGAGGCAGTGGAGAAGATCAAGTTGATGAAGAAAGAACAGTTTGTCAATGAAGAACTGCCGGCAATGTTTGCCAATATGGAGATGCTGGGTGTGCCGCTGTCGGAAGTGGAAGCGCTGTATAAGGAGTGGAAGAAGAAAAGGGAATGAGAACAAAGAACAAAGAACAAAGAACAAATTCAGAATTCAAAATTCAAAATTCAGATTCATAACTTCTTTCACCGTTCACTTTTAATACAGAATATCCTTTAAATAAAATAATTATGAAAAATATTGTTTTGAAATTATTATGCGTAGCCTTGCTGGCAGGAGTGGTTGTCTCTTGCGTAAGGTTTAATGATGATTCCGCGGTTCCTAAAAGGAGGTGGCAAGTAGGGGATGGCAATCTCTATTCGCGCACATTGGAAATTGGAGATTATCAACATATTGTGCTGTCTGGAAGTATGATAGTCAGATATTGTCCAGGAAAATCATCGTTGTTTTGGATAGAAACGGACTCAAATTTGGTATCTCAAATAATGCCAGAGGTGAAGGATGGTGTTTTGACCATAAATACCGATAGCATTAGTCCAACGCAACTGACTATCGTAACAGGTTCCAAGACGCTTCGCACTCTGACGACGGCTGGGAGTTGCCATATTGTGATAAAAGATACGATGTCGCTTCCAAAACTGGAGGTAAATCTGTCTGGGGCATCCGATTTGGCTGTTAAAAAGCCTATGGTGGTCGATACCTTTCGGTTATCGGCCGCTGGGGCGTCCAATGTGATGCTGAAAGGCGAGGTGAAAAACGGTTTGGTGTCAACAACGGGTGCAGGTCAGTTCAATCTCACAAAATGTGATTTCTCGAAATTGGAAATTGTGTCCGTCGGTGGCTCGGATATTGGGCTTGGTAAAGTTGAGGAGCTTTCCTATAATCTGTCTGGTGCTTGCAAATTGACATATCCCAAGAATACGAATGTGGTAGATGCTTCTATTTTGGGCGCATGTAAATTAACCGTAAAATAACTATCACCCTTTTACACATATCTGCTTGATTTTTCTGCGTGAATCGCAGGCTGTCGGCGGCTCATCGAGCCGCCGCTTTTGTTTTATAATTTCATAACTTCATAACTGAATAAATCATCTTTTTTTAGTACCTTTGCTTTCGATTTAAAACGAAAAGATTATGGCAATATACACACGCACGGGCGATGGCGGCACCACTTCGATTGTGGGCGGTCGCAGAGTGCCCAAGAATGATTTGCGTTTGGAGGTTTATGGCACCCTCGACGAACTGAACGCCTTCGTCGGCTTGACCATTGCAGCAATGAAAGAGGCTGGCGTCAGTGCCGATGGCGAGCTACAGAGAATACAGTCGCAATTGTTTTCCGCCGGCGGACTGGTGTCAACCGACGTGGAATTGTGGCCCAAGTACTGGAATGTGGAGGAGGTGAAGGCCAATGTGGCGTTTCTGGAACAGTCGATTGATGCTTATACCGCTCAGTTAGAGCCACAACGCACATTCCTATTGCCTGGCGGCTCGCAGGTGATTTCGCTGCTGCATGTATGTCGTACAATCTGTCGCCGAGCCGAGCGCCATCTTTGCACTTTGCAGCAGTCCCAACCCGACTTTTCGGAGGTTGCTCAGTATCTCAATCGCCTTTCCGATTTCTTCTATATTTTGGCCAGATATTGTCATAAAATTCAAGGTGTATCTGAAATTGATTGGAAATCAGTGAAATAAAATTTTCATAAAACGATACTTTCAACGAAAAATATAGTATTTTTGCAGCCCTTTAAATAAGACGAAAGATTAAAAATTTGTTGTTATGTATTGGACCTTAGAATTAGCCTCGAAATTGGAAGATGCACCCTGGCCGGCAACCAAAGAAGAGTTGATTGACTATGCCGTGCGTTCAGGTGCGCCTTTGGAAGTGATTGAAAATCTGCGAGAAATCGAAGATGAAGGCGAGATTTACGAACATATCGAAGACATCTGGCCCGATTACCCCACCAAAGACGACTTCTTCTTCAACGAAGACGAGTATTAAGAGTTAATCTTAATTGTTGAATTATGGAATGGTAAGGGTAAACCAATTTTGGTTTACCCTTATTTTTTTCTTCTCTTAATTAACATTCGACGGTGTCTATTTTATTGAAAAACATTTTGTCGTGAGTGTGAATTTCCCTTAACTTTGTCCACAAATTGATGTAAAATGGAAACTTTGTACGACATTTATCTTCAGCATCCCCGCATCTGTACGGATACGCGCAATATCATTGAAGGCTCGCTCTTCTTCTGCTTGAAAGGCGAGAACTTCGACGGCAACCGCTTCGCACTGGACGCCCTCGACAAAGGGGCCGCCTACGTGGTGACCGAAAATAAGGAGTATGCCGACAATCCGCGTTGTGTGATAGTGGACGATTCGCTGAAAGCCCTGCAACAGCTGGCTTCGGAACATCGCGCCCACCTGAAAGTGCCGGTAATTGGCATCACGGGCACCAACGGCAAGACAACCACCAAGGAGCTGACGGCCGCTGTGTTGAAGAAAAAGTACAAAGTGGCTTTCACACAAGGAAATCTCAACAACCATATCGGTGTTCCATTGACGTTGCTGTCGGTAACGACTGACGATGAGATAGTTATTGTGGAGATGGGCGCCAATCATCCTGGAGAGATTGCCTTCCTGGCTGACATAGCCCGCCCTGAGTACGGACTGATTACCAACATCGGCACGGCTCACATCGAGGGCTTTGGCTCACGTGAGAATATCATCCAAACTAAGAAAGCCCTGTATGATGAAGTGTTGCGCCATCATGGTCATCTGTTTGTCAATGCCGATGATCCCCTGCTCTCAGGGCTGGTAACTGGCTACGTCAACCTCTCCACCTATGGTGTGGATGCACCCGCAGAAGTGAAAGGCGCTGTGCTGGAAATGACGCCGTATCTCACTATCAATCTGTTGGGTAGGAGAGTGGAAACACATCTGACGGGTATGTATAACTTGACCAATATGCTGGCAGCCGCCGCCGTGGGTCGTTACTTTTGTGTGCCCGATGACGATATCGTCGCCGCCATTGCCGAATACGAGCCGTCAAATCACCGCTCGCAAGTTATCAAGCGCAACGACCTGACTATCATCGCTGATTACTACAATGCCAATCCGTCGAGTATGTATGCGGCTCTGCACAACTTAGCTATGATTGACGGTGCACGCAAGATGGCTATCTTGGGCGATATGCTCGAACTGGGCGAAGTGAGCGAAGAAGAACATCATCGGATGATTGGCACCGCCGCAGGCCTTGGTATTGAGGCGTGGTATGTGGGTGAGGAGTTCTGTCGCCAACTGGAAGACGATAGCCACGGTTTCCATTCCGTCGCTGAACTTAACGCCTACCTGAAGGAGCATCCTCTGACCGACGGCGTGGTGCTCATTAAGGGGTCACGTGGCATCCATCTGGAAAATGTGAATTTATAATACAATGTAGGTGCGTAGCGCGCTACGCACCTACAAGCAATAATGTCGTTTGCTTAGTCCCCAAAGCTCATGCCAACACCACGTGCCGTTCGCACCAGATAGCTGGTGTCGGGGTTGACGAGGTTGGGTTTCTCCACAGCTTTAGTGAGCGATACATATTCGATGTTGGGATGGTTGTAAACCACCAGATTACCGAATTTACCAGCTTTGACCAATTCGAATGCTTTGACACCAAATTGGGTGGCTAAGATGCGGTCGTATGCAGTGGGCACGCCGCCACGTTGCAAGTGGCCTAACACAGTGACGCGGATATCGTGCTCTACGCCAATTTGTTGCAGTTCCATCTTGAGCTTATCGCCTACACCGCCCAAACGGATGTGTTCGTAGCCCACGGTGGTCGATTCGTGGCCGGTGACTTTGCCGTCGAGGGCCTTGGCGCCTTCCGCAATGACGATATTGCAGAATCCTTCACCATTCTTGTATCGGGTTTCAATCTTCTCGGCTATCTTGGCGGGGTCGTAGGGAATTTCGGGAATGATGCACACGTCGGCACCGCCTGCAATGGCAGTATGGAGGGCAATCCAGCCTGCATCGCGGCCCATCACTTCCATGATGAACACGCGGTTGTGACTTTCAGCCGTTGTCACCAGTTTGTCGAATGCCTCGGTGGCAATCTGCACGGCCGTCTGGAAACCGAAGGTGAAGTCGGTGCACGACAGGTCGTTGTCGATGGTTTTGGGCACGCCCACGATGTTGATGCCCATTTTGGCGAGTTCCAGTGAGATGCGCTGTGAGCCGTCGCCGCCAATGCTGATGATGGCGTCAATACCCAAATTCTCAAGTCTCTTCTTCATCAGCTCTGAGCGGTCTTCCATCTTCCATGTGCCGTCGTCTTGTTTGACGGGAAAGTGGAAGGGACCGCCTTTGTTGGTGGTCTTGATGATGGTTCCGCCTTTGATATGGATGCCGGACACTTTTTCGCCCGTCAGTTTGACGATCTCCACATTATCTTTAAGCAGTCCGTTGTACGATTCTATGCAGCCGTACACTTCCCAATCGCCTTCCTGTTCAGCGCGTTTCACAATGCCGCGAATCACAGCGTTCAATCCGGGGCAATCGCCGCCGCCGGTAGCTACAAGCACTTTCTTACTCATGGTTTGGAATTTTTCGCAAAGGTAAAAAAAAAAACTGACTGGAAAGCCAGTCAGTTTTTATATCATGGAAAAATCTAAGATTATTTCTTCTTGCTTGAAGTGGGGGCCCCCAGACGGGCCATAGCACAACGGAAGCCGATGTATTTGGTCGATTCGTCTTCGTCGAGGTAACGTCTTTGGCCAGGACCTGCATAGTATTGGATGTCAACCCAAGAACCACCTTTGTAAACGCGGGCGTGGTCGCCAACCAACGAGTAGCTACCGTCGATATCTTTCGGGTACATGGCGTCGGTTGAGTTAGAAGAACTGTTCTTCCAAGCGTCAACGTCATTCAGAGAAGCCCAGTCACCATCCAGATAGTTGATGTTGTCAGCTTGACGATAGTTACGTCTTCTGTCGTTCTTGAAGTCGGATACGGGAACCATGGGTACACGACCGATACTGTCACGTTCTTCAACGGTACCGTCTTCCAACAGTTTCTTGGTCTCGTAGTAGTTGCCTCTGAAGGGGCTCAGTTCGTACAAGTCGTCATGTGACGATTGTCTGTAAACGTCCATTACCCATTCAGCAACGTTACCGCCCATGTTGTACAAGCCATAATCGTTGGGCCAGTATGCGTTAACGGGAGCGGGCATGTAAGCTGCGTCGTTCAGGTAACCGGCAACGCCCATGAAGTCGCCACGACCACGGCGGGTGTTAGCAACAAAGTCGCCATAATATTTCTTCTCGTCGGTACGTGTGTAGTGACCGTTCCAAGGATAGAGTTTTCTTTCCAGTACACGTTCGTTCAAGGTATTGCCAATCAAACCGTAGGCTGCATATTCCCATTCAGCTTCGGTGGGGAGGCGGTACTTGGGAAGAAGGATACCATCTTCCATACGTGCGTTTCTGTATTCACCCGTGGTGATGTATTGCAATCTCTTGTCGCTTTCAGCTTCGTACGACTCGTAGGTCAGGTAAGCGTCGGTGTTGAAATAGCCTTCGGGTGAGGGTTCGGGTGACCATTCGATCAAACCTTCATCCACCAGAATCTTTTCATTCACACGGTCGGTTCTCCATGCGGCATAGTTGGTGGCTTGCAGCCAGTTAACACCTACTACAGGATAATTTCTGTAAGCGGGATAGCGGAAATAGTACTCAACCTGCGTTTCGGCATAGGTCAGCTTCTCTCTCCAAACATTCTCATCGGGAAGCGCGTTGTCGTAAACCACTTTCAAGTCAGCGGGAACGAATACTCTCTCCAACCAATAAAGGTATTCAAGGTAGTCGAGGTTGCTGATTTCCGTCTCATCCATATAGAATGAGGGGATGGTAACACGACGCGGAGTGTTGTTCCATTCATACATTACATCCTGCTCCATACGACCGAAGGTGAATGTACCGCCTTCAATGAGTACGAGGCCGGGGCCAGTAGCTTGTTCTTGGAAAGGATAAACTTCAAAACCACCGTTCTTGGCATCATTGTAAGCCCAACCGGTAGTGGGGGAAGTCTCCTTGCAAGAAGTGAAAGAGATTACACAGAGTAAGAGAACAACAACTTGAATTAAGAAATTCTTGGTTTTCATATGGCTATTTGATTTTGTTCTATATGTATAAATAACTTATTATCTTTAATTTTATTGTTTTTATTAGAAGGAAGGACAGTTGAGGTCCTTGATAACTCTAACTTTCTCGGGGCATCTGAACAGGAACTGCAACGATACCTCGTGAGAACCGCCCGAAAGGTTTGACAGTCGGGAAAGGGTGATATCGTACGAGTAGGCCACTCTGATGATGTCGTGCTGGATGCCGAACATAACGATGAAAGCATCGGGGTTCTTGAAGCATTCACGATACCAGATACCCACTACAAACGGGTAGAAGTTGAGGTAAAGTCCCATATTCAACTGGTCGAATTTCATCTGATGTTGATAGATGATGTTGGGGCTGATGGAGATGTCGCCGAATGAACGATCCTTGCGGCTCTTACGTTTCAGGTCAAAGTAAGCACCGAAGTGACCGGTCCATTTGACGGGCAGACGAGAGATGGAAGTGAATCCTTCGTAAGGACGAGTGAAGTGATGGGCGGCAAAACCAAAGTAGATCTTGTCGGTATAGCCGATGAAACCGGCGGCAAAGTCAACAATACCTTTGCTGGTCTTGCTGGGTTGCTGCTCATTGGTTTCATAAACAAAGCCGTATTTCGGGTCAATCATATCTCCAAAAGTCAATTTGCTCCAGTTTAGCGATTTCTGCTGGTAGGAGGCTTGCAAAGCAAAACGCATGTTGAATTTGCGGCTGACTTTCAGTTTGTAGGAATACATTATACTGATGTTGTAGGTGTTGATGGTTCCGCTACCGGCGCGGTCACCCAAGAATAAAACACCGATACCACCTGCCAACTTGTCGAAATGCTGGTCGTAAGAAGCAGTGTAGGTGATGTAGTTGCCAGCAAGGCTGGGCCATTGATCTCTGAAATGAGCCGCTACTCTAGGACAAACATTAGAACCCGCAAAAGCAGGGTTTAAATAGAGCGGATTGGCAAAAAACTGAGAAAAATGTGCATCTTGTGCCACCACAGTCAAATTCCCCAGCAGGAGAAAGATGGACGCTAAAATGATGAGTTTCCTTTTTTGCATTGTATTGGGGGTATAATTATTTTCTTTTTTATCCGTTATGTGATAAAACGCAAAAGTAGCAATTTTTACGATAAAGTTTGAAAAAAGTTATCAACAAGCTATTGTGCGCTGCAATGTTTTTTTTATTATATTTGTGCTTTATAAAGTGTGCTTTTAAGGAATAAACGATATATGAAACTGAAATCTTGGGTGCTACTGATACTTTTTTTTGTTTTTTTTACTCAAATTGCTGATTGTCAGTCGCAAATAATAAGAAATCAATATAAAATCAACTGGAAGGAACCTCTGGTTTACACCGTTAGTGAAACGCAACAGATGGTGTTGCTGAATTTCGATGGTGCTGTTTCGGGTCGTGAGTTTTCCACATTACCTTATTTTTTTGAGAGAGTTAAAGTTGATAATTTTTATAAAGAATATGAGTGCGAGATTAGCGCAGTGGAATATGCCGACCTGACAAGCGAAGAAGTAGCCCTCATCCCTTCGTCGTTTAATTATAACGAATTGCAGCCGGTCGTGGTGACCAAGTTGGAGAAGAAGGTACCCTTCGCTGAAATCACGTTTGTGCCGATTGTGAAACGTGCCGAGAACCAGTTTGCCAAAGTCGTTTCCTTTGAATTGACAGTCACTGCCAAACCCTTGCTGACCAAAGCAAAAGGCAGTTTGATCTATGCTGACAACTCCGTCCTGGCACAGGGTGGCTTCTACCGCATGGCTATCGCTAAGGCAGGCTTGTATAAAGTGACCTGGACTGACATGAAAAACATGGGCATGTCGGTGAGTGGCCTGGCCTCCTCGCGCATTGCGGTCTTTGGCTATGGAGGCATGTTGCCCGAAGCGTGCGGCGAGCGTCCGTACGACGACCTGCACGAGAATGCCATTGCCGTGTATGATGGCGGTGACGGTATCTTCAACGAAGGCGACTATATTGTTTTTTATGCCCAAGGTCCTCATACATGGAGATTTGCAGATAACAGATTCTCGCATAAATACAATATTTATAGCGATTATGCCTATTATTACATTTCTGTGGATGCAGGCACGGGCAAGCGTGTGCAGATAGCCGACTATTCTTCGATGACTCCTACGCGGCAGAGCGAGGACTATCTCCATCACGACTTTTATGAGCGCGACGGCTTCAACTTTGGCGAATCGGGGCAGAAGTGGTTCTGCGATACGTTCGACATGAAAACCACTCGCACTTATCCGTTTACGGTTCCGCCAGTTGTACCGGGATCAACGACACGTATTACGGTGGCCGGTGCCGCCTCGTCGCCGTCCTACTCCTCGTTCAATGTGGCGGTGAACGGACAGTCGATAGGAAACTTGTCGTTTTCGGCTACCACAGGCGACTATAAAGCCACAGAAGCCCAGAAAGACTTTCATACCATGTCGTCATCGGCTCCTTCTGAGGTGACGTTGACCTATGCCAAGCCTACCACTTCTTCGGCGGCTTATCTCAATTGGATAGAGTTGCAGACCCGTTGCAAATTGCAAATGCATTCCGCCCAATTTCCGTTTTGTGTGCCCGAGTCTGTAGGGGATGACGTCGTGACCGCCTACCACATAGCTTCTGCCAATGCCCAGACCGTGGTGTGGGATGTGACCGAGCCGACGACGCCGGTCAAAATGTCGGGAACACTGGAAGGTGGCACTTTCACTTTCAATGCGCCAGGTGAAACGTTGCACCGCTTTGTGGCTTTTAATGGCAGCGCTTTCTATACGCCCATCTTCCAGTCGCGAGTGGCAAACCAGAATCTGCATGCTACGGGCAATGTCGATATGGTCATTGTGTCGCATCCCGACTTCGTATCGCAGGCAGAGCGTTTGGCCGAGTTTCGCAACAGCCACGATGGCTTGTCGGTCAAAGTGGTGACTCCCCAACAGATTTACAATGAGTTTTCCAGCGGCGCCTGCGACGTGTCGGCCATTCGCGATTATATGAAGATGATTTATGACCGTACCGATGGAAAATATCCCCGCTACTTGCTTTTGTTTGGGCGCCCCTCATACGATTACCGCGGTCGCGTGCAGGGCTCGCAACTGAAGGTACCCAACTATCAAAGCAACTCCTTGTTGGTGGAAACCGACTTCCGTGCCAATGACGACTATTTCGGACTTTTGGACGATGGGGAAGGGGAGGATTGTTACGGTTTGGTGGATGTGGCAGTGGGTCGTTTCCCAGTGCTGACAGCAGAGCAAGCTAAAGTGGCTGTAGATAAGACTATTATGTATGCTGAGTCGCGTAATTTGGTGTTCGATGTGGATAATGCTACCGTCTCCAATCTGGCCGATTGGCGCAATATTTTGACTTTCGTAGCAGATGATGAGGACGGCACAACCCATATTGCGACGGCTGACGAGGTTGCACAGATTGCAGCTGAGAGATATCCCGTTGCCAATCAGGAAAAGATATATATGGATGCCTACGAGCAGGTTTCCCGATCGGCTGCGCAGCGTTATCCTGAGGTCAATGCTGCCATCAATTCGCGGATGCAGAAAGGTGCTTTGGTCTTTACGTATGTGGGCCATGGCGGAAAGGATGGTTGGGCCACCGAACGTGTGTTGGAGCGCTCCGATATTAACAGTTGGACCAATCTGTATAACCAGCCGTTGATGATTACGTTGACTTGTGAATTCGGCTGGTACGACAGAAATTCCATATCGCCGGCAGAACTCTGCTTCCTGAACGCCAAAGGCGGCACTTCGGCCATGATTACCTCTTCGCGAGTGGCCTTCACTTATAATAATGACCAATATGGTAAGGCGCTTTTCAGAAATATGTTTACCAAGAAAAATGGAGAGTATCCCACTATCGGTGAGATGAATATGGCGGCGAAAAATGATTGTGGCGGTGCTGGTAGCGGTTTGAATATGCTCTATGTGATGGGCGATCCGGCTCAGCGCTTGGCTATTCCGCAATATAATATTGTGACCGATATGATGAATGACTTTCCAGTCGTGGGTCCGCCCGATACTATCCAGGCCTTATCCGAGGTGGTGATTCAGGGACGTGTTGTGGATGCAAACGGCCAAACAGTGACCGACTTCAACGGCTTTGTTTTCCCTTCGGTTTATGATAAAAAACAGAAGATGGTCACTTTGCAGAATGACGCTGGCAGCGATGCATACGAGTTTGAGGTGCGTAAGAATTTGTTATTCAAAGGGAAAGCTTCTGTTACCAATGGTGTTTTCGAGTTCTCTTTTGTTATACCCAAGGATATTGATTACTCTTACGGCAATGGCAAGATAAGCTATTATGCCCGTAGCGAGAATGCAGATGCGGCTGGTTCATTCGAAAATCTTATCATCGGCGGAAGCACCGATGCCGCAATTGACGACAAGACAGGGCCTGAAATAAAGTTATATATGAATAACGAGTCGTTTGTGAATGGAGGAATAACCGACCCCAACCCGACACTGTTGGTGAAATTGAAGGACGAGTACGGCATTAACACCACGGGCAACGGTCTGGGTCACGATTTGGTGGCTTTCTTGGACAATAATACCGATAAGCAATATGTGCTGAACGATTATTATGAGGCTTCGCAAGACCTTTCTAATGAGGGTGTTGTTCGATACGGATTCAAGAATTTGTCGCTGGGACCCCATTCGGTCAAGGTGCGTGCGTGGGATGTGCTGAACAATCCTGCTGAGGCGGTGCTCGACTTTGTGGTGGCTGCCGACGCCAAGATGGCACTGGATCATGTGCTGAACTATCCCAATCCCTTTAAAGATCGGACGTCGTTCGTCTTTGAACATAACCGCCCCAATTCGGATTTGGAGATTACCATTTGGATATACAACATGAATGGCTTGTTAGTGAAGACCATCAAGACCACTCAGATGTCGGGCGGCTACCGCAGCGATCCCATCGACTGGGACGGCTGCGATGAACATGGCGCCAGAATAGGTCGCGGAGTCTATCTTTATCGGCTGAAAGTGCGTGCTTCCAATGGCGAATTTGCCGAAAAAACACAAAAAGTTATCATCTTATAAAATATAACACAAAATATTGCGTTATCTTTGCACCGTTTTTTTTTGAAAATAATAGATACTAGAAATTAGAATGATAAAAAAGATTTTTCTTTCGCTGATAGCAGTTGTGCTGTTGATGAATGTCTCTTATGGGCAAGGTACTAGTAATCTCATCGGTCAAAACCGCTTAAATACGATTACCACAGCAGTTCCTTTTCTGTTGATTGCACCCGATTCACGTGCCGCTGGTATGGGCGATGTGGGTTGTGCCACTTCCGCCGACATCAATTCTCAGCACCACAATCCTTCCAAGTATGTCTTCAATACCAGTCCATTCGGAATCTCGGTTTCGTACGTTCCATGGCTGCGCAAATTAGGCATCGGCGACATTAATCTGCTTTATCTTTCTACCTATTATAAGATCACCGACATGGACGCCATCGCCTTCTCGTTGCGCTATTTCTCCTTAGGTAGCATCACTTTTACCAATGATGAAGGTTTTATCCAAGGCGATTATCATCCTAGCGAATTCTCGATGGACTTTACCTATTCGCGTAAGCTGATTGACGAATTGTCGATTGCCATTACGCCGCGTTTCATCTACTCCAACCTCACCCAAGGTCAGTATGTGGGTGGTGTGGAGTCGGAAGCTGGTTTGGCTGGCGCCGCCGACATTTCACTGCTCTATCAACAGGACTTCCGCACACGTGGAATGCTCAACAGCACACTGCGTGCTGGTTTGAATATCTCCAACATCGGTAACAAGATGTCCTATTCAAAGGGAACTTTGAAACGTGACTTTATCCCCACCAACTTGAAGTTGGGCTTGTCGTACACGATGGAGTTCAACCAGTACAACAAGTTGATGATTGCCGCCGACATCAATAAATTGTTGGTGCCCACGCCGCCTATTTATGAGAAGGACTCGTTGGGTAACTTTGTGTATGATGCCGCTGGCAATAAAGTCATTGCAGCAGGCAAAGACAATAATGTTTCTGTGGTTACAGGCATTTTCCGCTCGTTTGCCGATGCACCCGGTGTGACGACCAAAAATCCTGACAAGGTGGGAACCAAAGGTGCCGTTTTCTTGGAAGAACTTCAGGAAATCAATGTGGGCGTTGGTCTGGAATACTCCTATCGTGATTTGCTCTTCGTTCGTATGGGCTATTTCTATGAGAGTCCCTACAAAGGCAACCGCCAGTTCCTGACACTCGGCGCCGGCTTGAAATACAGCATCTTTGAAGTGGATGTTTCCTATATGTTCACTATCGACCAGCATCACCCGCTGGAGAATACGCTGCGCTTTTCTTTAGGCTTTGATGTGGCTTCTTTCAACAAGAAGGATATCAAGGAAAGCATGAGATTAAAGTAGTGGCAATGGATTTCAGAGTAGGTTTCGGTTACGACTCCCATCGGCTGGCAGCAGACCTGCCGCTCATCATTGGTGGGGTGAAGATGCCGTTTGAGAAGGGCTTCGTAGCTCATTCCGACGGCGATCTGCTGTTGCACGCTATTTGCGATGCACTGTTAGGTGCGGCCGCTCTTGGCGACATTGGCACTCATTTCCCCGATACTGATCCTGCTTTGAAAAATGCCGATAGTCAAGAAATATTGCGTCGGACGCTTGCTTTGGTGACGGCGCAAGGGTGGAAGGTGAACAATGTGGATGCTACGATTGTCATTCAGCAACCCAAGATGTCGCCCTATATCGACACGATGAGAAAAAATATTGCCCAATGTTTGCAGATGTCACCCGAGGCGATTTCTGTCAAGGCAAAGACCAATGAGAAGATGGATGCCGTAGGTAGGGGTGAGGGCGCTGAAGCCTATGCTGTGGCTTCGCTCGTGCGATAGCTATTCTTTCAAATCCCAATGTGCCATTTCGGTATAAACAGGACCTTCGGGGCGTAATTTGCTCCGATAGAGGATGATTTGTTTCACATCGATAGTCTGTTGGTGCGCCGGCTGACTCTGCTCGAAGAGTTGCCAGAACTTGTTCTTGTTGGCCAAATTCTTTATGCGCCCTAACGTGATGTGTGGCACAAAGTTACCATGGTCGGCCTCAAAGCCGACGGTAGGCAATACATCCTCAATGCGCTCGTGAATCTGTTTCAGGACTTCAAAATCCTGAAAGCCA
The DNA here is from genome assembly GCA_016285615.1 of Bacteroidales bacterium. The sequence continues at coordinate 27,367 of JAEERB010000001.1, read as the reverse complement.
AGCCATAAGGTTGTCGGCTTGTAATGACTGCCAAACACGCCCAACTTGTCGATAGTCAGCTGGAAGCGATGCACATTCTTAAGAATTTGCCCCATGCTTGCAATGAGTGGTTCTATCTGTGGCTCAGGCGTTTCACCAAGAAATCGCAAGGTGAGATGCTGTACCTTTGCCTCTGTCCACACAATGTGGTCGTAGCCAGTGTGTGCCTTCAGATGGTCAGTTAAGGCGACAAATTCGCTGTCGAGCGTAATGGGAATGGCGATAAACAGTCGTTTCATGCGGCAAAAATAGTGAATTCACTCCAAAATAAATCCTTATCTTTGCATTTTCATATCACTCCTATGAAAATCTATTCCGATTTCTCGCTAAAAAATTATAATACCTTTGGCTTGGATGTCAAATGCAGTCGCTTCATAGCCATTGAGGATGAAACTGAGGTGCCTGAAGCTATTCATCAACTTAGCGACCAGCCGTTTTATGTCTTGGGTGGCGGTAGTAATGTGCTGTTTACCAAAGATTTTGAAGGGACGATTGTGCACATGCAAACCTCGGGTATCGCCGTCGTTGAAGAAGATGACTTGTCGGTAAAGGTAGTAGCGGCGGCTGGCGAGTCGTGGGAGAACTTTGTCAATTATTGCGTGGCGCACGGCTTCTATGGGGTGGAAAATCTGATTGGCATTCCCGGACTGGTGGGCAGTTGCCCTGTTCAGAATATTGGCGCTTACGGTGCTGAGGTGAAAGATGTGATTGACAGTGTGGAAGGACTCTATATTGCTGATGGGCAGCCTTTTGTGATGTCTAATGCCGATTGTCATTTTGGCTATCGCAATTCTATATTCAAGAATGAATTGAAAAATCGCTGCTTGATTACAAAAGTTGTTTTCCGTCTTTCAAAAGAAGAAAAATACAATCTTTCCTATCGTGCGCTGAGCGAGAAATTGCAGGGTGAGCCGTTGTCGCTGAAGAAAGTGGCTGATACTGTCAGTGCTATCCGCAAATCCAAGTTGCCCGATGTGCACGAACTGGGCAGTGCGGGTAGTTTTTTCAAGAACCCGGTGGTGTCGCAAGCTACTCTCGACACTTTGTTGCAGCGTTTCCCCGACCTGGTGCATTATCCTGCTAATGGTGGCGTGAAACTGGCAGCAGGCCAACTGATCGACCTATGTCAATGGAAAGGGCACAGGATAGGTCAAGTGGGCACTTATCCGCTACAAGCGCTGGTGATTGTCAACTACGGCGGCGCTACGGGCAAGGATGTGGTGGACTTTTACAGCCGCATACAAGCCGATGTTTATCAAAAATTTGGCGTGAAAATTGAGCCGGAAGTAAATATTCTGTAATTCTTTTCTGTGGGTGCGTAGCGTGCTACGAACAGTCAAATTACTGCTCGTAAATCAAGAATACCGTTCTTCTGTTTTTGGCGCGGCCCTCTTCGGTGCTGTTGGTGGCGATGGGCCTTGTCTCGCCGTAGCCTTTATAGCGCAAACGGTTGACATCCACATTTTTGCTGATGGCGTATTCATACACCGAGCGGGCACGGTTTTGCGACAATATCATGTTGGCCTGGTCGTTGCCCACATCGTCAGTATGGCCCTGTATCTCAACCTTGACGGTCGGATTCTCCTTCAGGAATTCCACAAACAGATTGATGAGGTATTTCGACTGGTCGGTCAGCTCGTACGAGTTGGTAGCGTAGTAGATGTCGTTCAGCTGGTAGGTTTTGCCTACTTCCACCTTCTTGATTTCGGCGTTGCTGACGGCGACATTGTTCTCTATTTGCTTGACGGTGACGAGCTTGGTGTCGTAGGCATAGCCCGCTTTTTTCACATTGAGGATGATGTCTTGCGGCTTCTCCGTATCCACATGTGTGGCAATGGCATATTGGCCTGTGAACTCGTTGACTTGCGCTGTGGCCACCACTTGAGAGGCAGTGTCTCTGATTTCGACGGTGGTGTTGCTGAAATCGCCATCTTCGCTGGTCACTTCACCCTTGATAATCACCATGTTTTGCGGGCGAGCCTTCTCATATAGCTCAAACTGATAGATGTTCCAGTCTTTGTTGTCGATGTTGTTGGATGAGAAGTAGGCGGTGCGGCCGTCGAGGCTGACGAAGAAATCGACCTCGTCGTTTTCCGAGTTGATGGGGTAGCCTATGTTGACGGGCGTTTGCCAGGTGTTGTCGCTTTTCAGTTTGGAGTAGAACACGTCCATGCCACCCAAGCCGGGATGTCCTGAGGAAGAGAAGTAGAGCGTGCGGCTGTCGGTGTGTAGGAACGGCGAGCGCTCGTTGGCTTTGGTGTTGATGGTGGGGCCAAGGTTGACGGGCTTGCGCCAGCTGCCGTCGCTGTTGCGCTCGCAGAACCAGATGTCGGAGCCACCGTAGCCGCCGGGGCGGTCGCTGGCAAAGAAGAGCACTCTGCCGTCAGAGCTGAGCGAGGGCTGCGATTCCCATGAGTCGCTGCGGTTCACGTTGGCACCCAAGCTCTGTGGGGCGCTCCATTCACCGTCGTACCACTGCGAGTAGTAGAGGTCGTAGTTGGGGTAATCCTGGCCGTTGACCTTGGTGACACTCATGCGGGCGAAGACCAGCAGGTCGTTGTTAAGGCTGATGGTGGGACTGCCTTCGTTGGTGCTGTGGTTGAAGGGATGGGGGAGAGGCTCGCCCAGAGAGTAATAGCCTTGCGAGGTGCGCTTGCTGCAGGTGAATAGCTCTTTCTCTTCGCTGGTGCTGCCAAAAATGTCGCGTTTCTCCACTTCCTTGCGGCGGGTAAAATAGAAGTACTCGCCGTCGGGCGAAATGGTGGCCAAGTATTCGTCGTTGCCGGTGGTGATGCCTGGCACCGGTTTCGGATCGAACGGCACGGGGTTGTTGAGCACATTGTCGAAGAATTTCGACCGCTTGATGATGATTTCCGCTTCGTCGATATGCTCCATTTTCTTTACATCGTCGGGGTTTTCGATGATGATTTTGGCAAAAGCGATGGCATCGGAGAAGTGTTCTAACTTGTAGGCCAGACGGGCACCATACAGGTTGTGGTGAATCTGGTAGTAGGGGCACACTTCGTTTATTCGCTTAAAGGCATTGATGGCCTCTAAGGCGTTGTTGGTGCTTTTCTTGTCGATGTAGAAGCCGTTCATCTCAAACGGTAGATAGTAGCCCAAGCCGAGGTAGTAGTTTACACTGAGATACTCGGGGTGGTCTTCTAGAATTTCGTGGTAGATTTCAAAGGCTTCCGATTTTTTGCCGCTGCGTTGCAAGTCGCGGGCAGTTTTGAAGCGTTTTTCCGAGGCTTTGTCCATCGTCTGCACGCATGGATCCTCGTCGTCCTGAGCCAATAGGGGGGCGGGCAGGAGGCAGAAGATGAGCAGTAGGTTCAGTAGCAGACGCTTCATGATTTTGACTTTAGATGACAAAGATACGAGTTTTACGCACAAACTCGGTAAAAGTTAGTGATAATTTTAAGTGGGCGCAAAAAATGCATCCTTTTGCCAAACTGTCAGGATAAGTATTTCTCATTATTAGCATGACAAGCTCATAAAAAAGTCGTATCTTTGCCCTTGTATTATGGGGGACGCACAGCGTGCGTCCATCCTGTTTGTGTAACGAAAGAATAGTGAAGATGGAAAAGGATGAATTAGGAAAGAAAGGCGAGCAGCTGGCCGCCGATTTTTTGAGGAACAACGGCTATACCGTGCTGAGCAGAAATTGGCAGTGTGGCCATCTGGAAGTGGATGTGATTGCAGAAAATGGCGAATTCGTCGTTTTCTGCGAAGTGAAAGCAAGGTCGTCAACAGTGATGGGTAACCCCGAAGAGTTTGTGACGGCGCAAAAGCAGAAGAACCTGATACGAGCGGCTTCGCGCTACTTGCAGATGACGGGCAAGACAAAAGAAGTTCGCTTCGACATTATCTCGGTAGTGGCAAATGGAGAAAAATTCACGGTGTCTCACATGCCGAGAGCGTTTGAACCGCAATGGTAAGACTAAAAATTCTAATGAACTAATATGGAACAATTTAAAGGAAAAGTTGTTTGGATTACAGGCTCTTCGTCTGGTATTGGCGAAGCATGCGCTTATCGTTTTGCAGAGGAGAATGCCACGCTGGTATTGACAGCGCTGGAAGCCGATAAATTGGAACAGGTGAAGGCGAAATGCTTGGAATTAGGTGCTGCCGATGTGGCCCTGCTGCCATTCGACCTCTCCGATACTGATGGCTTGAATGCCTTGGCCGATCAGGCTTGGAACAGCTTCGGTCGCATAGATGTCCTCTACAACAATGCTGGCATCAGTCAGCGCTCGAAGACACTGGATACGGATATGTCGGTGATTAACAAGGTGATGAATGTGGACTATTTTGCTCCCGTCATCCTGACCAAGAATATCCTGCCTCGTATGATAGCCGCTGGCGGCGGCCAACTGGCGGTGACGACCAGCATCTCAGGGCGCTTCGGCTTTCCGCTCCGTTCGGCCTATTGCTCGGCAAAACACGCATTATACGGCTTCTTTGAGACGGTGCAGGCCGAATATTACGATCAGAATGTGCGCGTAACCTTTGTTTGCCCCGGTCGCGTGCGTACCAACATATCGTTCTATGCTCTCGAAAAGGATGGTCGCCAGCATGGCAAGCTGGATGCTGGCCAAGCAGGTGGTACTACGCCCGAACACGCAGCTCGCCGTATTGTGCGTGCTGTTTATAAGCGCAAAAGAGAGGTTCTTGTGGGTAAAAAAGAACTCATTATGCTCTATTTCAAGCGCTTTCTTCCTGGCTTAACCGCTGTCTTAACAAGGAAAATTAAAAGTATGTAGTTTTATTTTTCCAACTGGCCCTGTGCGAGGATGCTGTAATAGTAGCGCGCAGAGTCAATCTGGTGATGGTCGCGGAAATATTTGAATTTCTCGTAATAGGCTTCCATCTTCTGCGGGTTGCGTTGAAGGCACTCGCTGAAGTTGTGCAATGCCCGTTCGCTGTGGCCTAACGCATTCTCCGACAAGCCTAACAGGTAGTAGCCTTCGCCGTCGTTGGGCGACAAGCGCAGCGCCTTGGTTGTCGTGGCAATGGCATCCTCGTATCTTTGTGCATGATACAAAATTACCCCTTTCATGTATTGCATATCGTAATTGCGCGGGTCCATAGCGATGGCCTTGTCGTAATAAACTATAGCGGAGTCGTACTGCTGTATGTGATAGTAGTTCAGCCCCATAAAACTATACGCTTCGGCGCGGTCGGGATCCAAGTCGAGCGATTTGCGGAAGTAGTAGAACGAGGAGTCGTATTGGGCCAGCTCGCCATAAACACTGCCCAGGTTGAAGTAGGCGTCGGAGTAGCGCGGGTCATAGAAAACGGCCAATTGGTAATATTTCTTAGCTTCTTCAACCTGATGGCTTTCGAAATAGATCTTGGCCAGGTTGCTCAGCATCGTGGCCTTGGAGGGCAGATAGTGCAACCCGGTCTTAAAGAACAGTTTGGCAGAATCTAAATAATTCCTCTCGGGGTGAACTTCCGCCAGACGGGTGTAGAGAATGCCTAACTGTTCGAGACATTCGGCATATTTGGGATAGATGCGCAGGGCTGTCTTGAACTCTCGGATGGCTTTCTGCGACCACTCTTCAAAATGGCGGTAGTTGTCCTGCCGTTTGACAGGCTCGCTTTCATATTTGTTCTCGTCGTAATAGACAATACCCTTGTCGCGCAAGGCCAGTCCCCAATACATGTGCATGTGGGCGCTCTTGTCCGATTTCTTGACATCGGTGGAGAAGAGCTTGTACTGCGATTCCCATTCGGCGGCACGGCTAATGGTTTTGCCCGAGTAGAGAATCAATATCAGACATGAAAGGATGTATAATATGGGATAATTTTTAGGTGTAAATGCTTTGGTGTCAGCAACTTTAAAGGCTTTGTAAAGCAATACGGCGACGGCAAGGCAGAAGCCTAAGGAGGGCATAAACAGGAAACGATCGGCAAAGGAGGAACCGATGAGGTAAACCAGATTGCTGAAGATGCTCATCGTGATGATATAGAAGAAGATAGCAAAGCTGATGGGGTCTTTCTTCTTTAATCCTCTAAAGGCGTAAATAACCAGTGCCAGATGGATGAGCAGCGCTATCCATGTAGAGACGCTGGCGAAGGTGGTGACGGGCAACTGGCTGTACGAGTAGTCGCAGACCAAACTATAGGGGACGAGCAGCAGCAGTAGGTATTTGCCCAGGAGCATAATCGCCGTCGCCCATCGTGTTGGCAAATTCTCATCATAGAAATAGTTGTCAACAATGCTGACTTGGAAAGGACCGAAGTCGTTGGTGGTGGTAACCCAGTGCCGCGTGTAAAGGTAGATGGCGGCGGGGATAACTGTCAGCAGGATAGGAAGTATGTATTCTTTGGCTTTAGGTTGGCGGAAGAAAAACAGAAGGACGGGCATCACGGCCAGCCAGGTGATGCTGCTCTCCTTGGCGAACATAGCCAGCAGGAAGCAAAGAAACAGGGCAGGCAGATGCCATATCTTTTTGGTGTCGATGTATTTGATGGCTGCAATGGCTGTCAGCAGAAGGAAAAATAGGGCCATGATGTCGTCGCGACCTTTCACGTTGGCCACCACTTCAGTATGGACGGGGTGGGCGGCGTAGAGCAGGGCGACCAGTATGGCGATAGCAATTTTTTGTCGCTTGAACAAAAGGTAAATGAGATGGAAGATGAGTACGCAACACAAGGCGTAGAACAGGATGTTGATGCAGTGCGACAATGTCGGGTTGTCGGGCGAAAGTTGCCACTCAACGGCGAACATCAACTGCGAAAGCGGGCGGTACAGGTTGTCGGTGAAGTGCCCTGAGCCGTAGCGGTAAGTGTGGCTCATAATGTCGCCAAAGCCGTCGATACCTTTCTTGACGAAGATGTTGTTGACCATCACACCGTAATCGTCGAGTACCCATTCGTGGTTCCATGTGTTGGCGTATATGGCCGTAGCAAAAAGGAAGATGAAAAGGGCCCATTTCCACGGATGTGAAGTGACGGCGGGTTGTTGGACAGGTGCAACCTTGGCTGTAGGGGCGGGTTTCGGTGCGGGTTGGGACTTCTTGATTTTGTTCATGATGTTCTAGTATCCGAAAATCTTCTTGAGAGCTTCGTGCAATGCCTCGCCACGCAGGTTCTTGGCCAGAATCTTGCCGTCACGGTCGAGGAGGAATGTGCAAGGGATGCTGGAAACACCGTACAGCTTGGCGCCAGCGGAGTTCCAGTAGCCAAGGTCGCTAACGTGGTTGTCCCAGCTCAGATGGTCGTCGGCAATGGCTTTCTTCCAGCTGTTCTTGTCACGATCGAGCGATACGCTGTAAATCTCAAATCCCTTTTTGTGGTATTTGTTGTAAAGGCGCACCACATTGGGGTTTTCCATGCGGCACGGGCGGCACCACGATGCCCAGAAATCTATCAGAACCACATTCCCGCGCAGGTCGGAGAGCTTCTTGATTTTGCCGTCAGGATTGGCAAAGGCCATGTCGGGGGCTTCGGCACCGATGGCAATTTTGCCGGCAGGCGATTGTGATAAGTTATAGCGTTCGGTCACCACCCGTTGTTTGGGGTAGCGCTCGTGCAGTGCTTTGGCTATGTCGTTGTGTAGCTTGATGTTGCTCTCTCTCGGGAAGCGGTCCACAAAGAGCAGGGTCACCAACTCGTCCTTGTTGTTGTTGAGAATGGCCTTGATGCGGTTGTTGTTCTCGGCCTCCGTTTGATTGTAAGCGGTTTGGTATTTGGAAAACATCTGCGACATCTGCTTTTGTGCATTGTCGTTCAGTGTTTTGTATTGTTTGTCGGTTTTGTCGGCCTGGTCGGCAAAGTCCTTTTGTGCTGCCGTAAAGTTGATGGGGGACATCAAACGGATAATGGCGGCGCACAATTCGTGCTTGTCTTTTTTGTTCGACAGCTGATTCTCGAAATAGAGGCTGTCGCGCCAGTCGGTAATGTGCTTGACTTGCACCATAAAAGGTTCGAAAACGCGCTTCGCCGTAGCATGACAATTGTCGAGCAGACTTTGGTAAGTATCCACATCTTTGTATAAATCAGCATGTCCCGGTGTTCTGTCGCTCGTGAAGTCGTAGTGTTGTGCCACATTCTCCTGATAGTTCTCAAACGGCAGGTAGTCGGATTGGATCTCTTTCAGCTTCTTGATAGCCGTGGTGAGAAATGCGTCGGACTCTTTCTTGGCGACCGTGTTACCTTGCGCTTTGCTTTGAACGTAGGTCTTCAAACTGTCGGTTTTGATGAAAGCGCTGATGAGGTACTCGGCAATGTCCTGATTGGTCTGGTGATACAAACTGAATCGCTGCATAAATTTCTCGTAAAACTCGCGGTTCGGCTCGTCTTGCCAGGCTTGGTTCAGGCTGTCCATGGTGTGCTGCGTGTTATAGACGTTGTCGTATATTTGCTTGTATAATACGACATTGCGACTGCCACGTGCGCCCAGTAAATGTTGCAGATTACTACCGTCAATAATCAAGTCGACGTTGTCGCCCGGTGTAAGGCAGATGATCAGCTTGTTGCGACTACTGCCGAAAACCAGTTGATAGATGTCAGGGTCTTTCTGCGCATAGCTAATGGTGAAATGTCCTTCGGCATCAATGTCGGCAGAGGCTAAGGCTGTAAGATTACTGCCGTATGCTAATTTTAACTGCACTTGGGTGAGGTTGTACTTGTTGTTCTTCACTTCCCCTTTGATGGTGGTCTGCGTCTGCGCCATCATGTTGATACTGAAGACAATTAGAATTATGCTGAGGAAAAGTCTGTGTATTTTCATTTCAAATATCTGATAATCAGTTTGTTTTGCTTTAAGGATAAATGATTGCTAATATAAGTTGCAAAGGTACATATTTTTATTCAATCTCTAGGGATATTTTTTGATTTTCTAAAAGAAGATGCACACTCTTAAGTGTTTGTGTGTTGTTGTGCAAACGACAGTTTGATTTTCTTTTTTTCGTACTTTTGTCGCCATGAAGAACATTGCGATTATCGGTGCTGGCTCGGCTGGCTTGTTTGCGGCCAAACTGCTTTCATCTTACGAAGATGTGAAAGTGACGGTTTTTGAAAAAGCGAAAAATCCGGGCACTAAGTTGAGGGCATCGGGCGGAGGAAAGGCTAATATACTGAATGCCAATGTTAAAGGAGATTGTTATAACAATCATCGCTTTATGGACGCCTTCCTTCAACGCACTGACTATCAGACCATCTACAACGAGTTCTCGCGCATGGGCTTGCGCATGACCGTAGATGACGAAAATCGCGTTTATCCGGCCACACTCTTCTCAAAAACTGTCCTCGATGTGTTGCTTTCCAACCTCTCATCGCGGGTCTCTTTCCGTTGCGAGTGCACTGTGAAGAAACTCGTTCAGCGTGAGGGCAAATGGTATGTGAACGATTTTCCCGAGGCTTACGATAATGTGCTGATGGCGTCAGGTTCGCCTGCCAATATGATTGCCGCCAACCGCAAGGGCATCGCCGACTATTGGAAGTCGCTGCATTTGGCCAATAAGCCTTTTGAGCCTTCGCTGGTTGGCTTCAAGATAAAGGATTATCCCAAGGATTTGTATGGATGCCGCGCTAAAGCAGAAGTCTCTTTGTATCAGGATTCTACATTGATATGGAAAGAAATTGGCGAGGTGATGTTTAAAGAAGATGGTGTTTCGGGTATTGTGGTGATGAATCTCTCTTCTCATTATAATCAATTGAAAAACAAGAATCTATGTCGCCTGTCTTTCAATTTTTTGTATGATGATGACTTGTTTGATGTTAAGGCGCATTTGGCTCAACACCACGATCTGGCCGGTGTGTTGCACCCGAAACTGAACAAGCTCTATCAACGCAAACCATTCGATTTGCGAAATTTTACATTAGTAATTGATAGTCTGTATGATATGGAATTTGCGCAGGTGTGCGCCGGTGGTATTAGTGTGGATGAGGTGACAGATACTTTCGAGTTGAAAAAATACCCAGGCCTCTATGCTGTGGGCGAGATGTTGGATATTGATGGCGTTTGTGGAGGTTACAATCTTTTCTTTGCCTTTGCGTCGGCATACGAAGCAGTAAAAGCGATGACTCATGGACATTAAAATCTCCAATTTCAAGATGCCCGTTACGACACCCGTCAGTGCCCTGAAGACGATGGTAATGAACCGCTATCGCTTGAGTGGCAGTGATGTAGCCGACTTTCGCATTTTACGAGCTTCGATTGATGCTCGCAAAAAGAGCAATGTGGAATATGAGTATGCGGTGATGCTCTCGCTAACCACCGATCGTCCTGACTTGTTGTCCAAGCCGAATGTGTCGCGCTACGAGTCGCCTAAGCCGTTGGAGTACCACGAGTGGCCGCACGCACAACGCCCTGTGGTGGTAGGCTTTGGACCTGCCGGCATGTTCGCAGCACTTTATCTGGCACGCTGTAATGCCCGCCCCATCATTATCGAGCGTGGTAGCCGCATCGACCAGCGCAAGCAGGAGGTGCACCGCTTTATGGATGAAAAAGTGCTCAATCCCGATTCAAATGTCCAGTTTGGTGAGGGTGGCGCCGGCGCTTTTTCCGATGGCAAGCTGACCACCAACCTGCATAATGAATATATCGGCTTCGTGCTGGAGGAATTTTACAAACATGGCGCCACAGAGGATGTGCTTTATGCCGCCAATCCGCATGTGGGTACCGACTATCTTGAGAAAGTGGTTCGCAACATAAGGGAAGAGATCGCATCGTTAGGCGGTAGCTTCTATTTCAATACCCGCTTTGCCGACTTTGAGCCCGCAGGCGACGGTGTGCGCGTGAACTGTCACAATGGTTTGCAGTTTGAGACGGCGCATGTGCTGCTCTGTATCGGCCATTCAGCGCGCGACACCATCCGCCAGCTATATGCCAAAGGTGTGCAGATGGAGGCCAAGAGTTTCTCGATGGGTGTGCGTGTGGAACATTTACAACACAAAATCAATAAGATACAATACGGCAACTTTGCCCGTTACTTGCCGTCGGCATCGTATAAAGGCGCCGTGCATTTGCCCAATGGCCGCGGCGTTTATACCTTCTGTATGTGCCCTGGCGGTACGGTCATGGCCTCGACCAGTGAGCCCAACTCCATCGTGACCAACGGCATGAGCGAGAAGAGTCGCGACAAGGCCAATGCCAACAGTGCGCTGCTCGTGTCGGTTAATCCCGAAGACTACTACAAGGACAGCCCGATGGATGGCTTGGCCTATCAGGAAAAGTACGAGCAGTTGGCGTTTAGGGTAGGAGGTGATTACAGGGCACCGGCCAACCTGATGCGCGAGTTTATGCGTCGTGAGGTGGCCGACAAGCACCGCAATGTCAAGCCGTCGTATCCGCACGGTGTGATTTATTGCGATTTCAACCGCTGTCTGCCCGACTATGTGGTTAACTCTTTGCGAGAGGCTATTCCGTTGTTCGACAAGAAGTTGAATGGCTTTAATGACCCCGATGCCGTGATGACGGGCGTGGAAACGCGTTCTTCATCGCCCGTGCGCATCCTTCGCGACGAGCAGCGTCAAAGCAATGTCCATGGCATCTATCCCGTAGGCGAAGGCGCCGGCTATGCAGGAGGCATCACCAGTGCCGCCATCGACGGACTGAAAACTGCAATCTTGATAGTGGAGAGTTGAAAGTTCAAAGAAGTTTTTAGTTGTTAGCGATACTAAAACACGATAACTCTTAACTCCTTAACTATTCACAGCTCACTATTCACTACAAAAAAAGGACGCACTGTGTACGTCCTAACTAAAATCAAATTTCTATCGTCTATTCCTTCTTCTTCCTTTTCGGAGAAACAATATCCATCAGAAAATTGAACACGGTCATACCCATCGGGATGGATTGGATAGCGTTCTTGATGGTTTTTCCCAATTTGGGCACGAAACTCCAGAAGCGGTAAATCTCGTCCCAGTCGTCGCCCATCAGTCGCTCTTGTTTTTTGATAAGATGTTTCAAACGGGCTTTCTCTTCTTGAATCTCTTGAAGATTAGAGAGTTGGCTGTATCTTTTTTCTCTGCTATTCATCATCATCCTCCTCTCCGACAGGCTCGCTGTCTTTAAACAGTATGGCACTCAGTTTCTTAATCATCGGGTTGATCATGATTTTCTTGCGTAATAACCAGAACAGGATGAACAAAACGATGAAGAAGGCGCCGAGAATGACAAAGCCCGTCATCATGCTGCCAGTGAGGTTTTTCATCCAGAGGACAAACACCAGCGAGAAAAAGACGAAAGCGGCCATCAACAGGATGGCGCCTGCAATGATAACTACCAGCAGTGACAGGATTTGCGACGATTTTTCCACCAGGTTCAGCTTGAACAGCTGGAGTTGTAGGTCGGCATACTCTTTGGCGTCTTTAGCCATCGCTTTGTATGCGTCCTCGTCGTTGCCATCATTACTGTCGGCAATCTTATTCTTCAAAAAGTCGAGGTTCATGGCTTAGTCGTTTTGTGATTCTGGTTCAACGTCGTCGTCCACGAGAAGTTCTTCATCTTTGTTCAGTCCAAGTTGTTTTTTCATTTTATTGATGAATTCGTCCAACTCTTCTGGCGATAAACGGATACCCTTCTCTTCCAGTTTTTCTTTGATTTTGCGGCGTGTGATTTCGCCTTTTTCGGGTGCTAATAACAAGGCTGCGATAATGCCTAAGAATGCGCCGCCTAAAAATGTAAGAACATGTGAAGCTTTCATGATAGATTGTTTTTTAATATGATTTAGACGATGGCAATAATACGCCATTTTTACGATTTTGTTTCTAGTAATATGCAGCGTGGAGATTTATTGCTTTACGACATACTGTTTCCTTTTCACATGCTGCGTGTACGATTGCAGGATGGCTTTGAAATAGTTGTTAGCGGCCTTTTGCGAAGCGTTGTTCAGATTCAAGATGTTGGTTTTCTGTAAGGTATCGTTGGCGGTAAAGGCATATAATGTCTGTTCGCCGTTGGAATAGAGACTAAGTGAATCGGAGATAAATTGGTAGATCTGGTTGACACAGTTGGTGGCAACGGCTTGCCGTTCGGGCTCGTTGAACGCATCGCGGCCAAAGGCAAAGTAGGGTTGTTTGTAGCCGATAAGGCCCAGTGTAGTGGGCATAATGTCAAGTTGTTGGCTCACTTCGGCACTCAAACCTTGTAACGAATGGTCGGGTGTGTACATAAAGTAGATGATGGCGGTGCTGCCCTTGGTGGTCTGTGATTCCTCGTGGGCATTGTAGCCGCCGGCATGGTCGGCCACAAAGATGAACAATGTGTTTTGGAACCATGGCTCTTTTTGAGCTTTTTCGAAGAATTTGCGGATGGAGAGGTCGGTGTAGGCCACGCATGGCTGCAGTGGATTGACGCCCGCAGGCATCTTGTCGGCATACTCTTGTGGCAAGTCGAACGGATGGTGTGAAGTAAGGGTGTAAATGGTGGTGAAGAAGGGCTTTTGCAACTTGTTGATTTCCTGTTCTGTAAATTGCAGGAAGTCCATGTCCCAAATGCCCCACACATTGGCGTAGTCGCCGTTTGGATGCTGCTTTTCAAAGTCGGCGCGGTTGTGAAAATGGCGTATGCCGGTCATCTTGCCAATAGCTTCGAAGCCCATCTGGTTCTCAGTGGCACCGCAGAAGAAATGGGTGCTGTAGCCGTTCTCCTCCAGAATGGTGGGCAACGCTTTCATCTCGCCCACGGCTTCTGGCAACAAGGCGAAGGGAACCTGGTAGGAGGGGATGGATGCCAAAATGGAAGGCAATGCCTCTATCGACTTGCGACCGTTGCTGTAGGCGTTGGTAAAGGCGAATCCTTCGCGCATCAGGGAATCCAAGAATGGCGTGTAGCCACCGTTTGGATTGAGGTGCGGCATCATGAATTGTGAATGCTCGCGATTGAAACTTTCTAATACAAAGATGATTATGTTCTTTGGGCCAATTTGATATTTGAAATTGCCAGAGGGGTAGTGGTAAGGAGTGAAAATCTTTTCGACCGTGGCATCATCAAAATAGTGAAGCGTTTGGAACTGCTGGGCGCGAAGTGTGCGCAATGTGCAGAACGGATTGCTAAGGATAACGGAGGTTTGTGCTGCCGTCTGTGTGTAAAAAGCGGCATGGCCGACGGTGGCGGGGATGGCTTTGCGGTCGAACGAACTGCGGATGCCTATGAAATAGATGGCTACACCCAGACCGAGCAGGAGAATCTGCACGGGATAGTACAGCCAGCGTTTGGTGATGGCCGAGCCCTGATAGGGCACTTTTTTGTAGAGGTACACCATCAAGGCGATGAGGGCGATAGCGACGAGTACGAGATACCAGTTCTCGCCGATGGATTTCCAAAGTATGTCGCCCGTATTGTCATTCTCGCGGAAGAAGTGCAATTCCTCGGCAGTGATGCGCTTGAAAGTGTAGCGGTAATAGACGGTGTCTGCAAGGTTTAATACAATGAGACCCAGTGTGTTGGTGATAGTGTAAATCCAAAATAGCATCTGCTGGTACCACTTCTTTTCCCGAAAGCGGAATGGCAGCAGCGACAGTGCCAGGAAGGCGGAGTTGAGGTAGAGAATCGAGATGGTGTCGAACTTCAGAGCTCCTTTCAACATCAGCGGCAACGCCGACCATTGGATGGCACCGATGCTATGGTAGTTGTAGATATAGAAAACCACTTGCGTGCACAGCAGGATGATGTACAATACCAATAATCTCAGTATCAGTGCGATAAAGTCGTTGCTAAGAAGTCTTTTCATCTTGCTTGTGGCTGTTATGGAATAGGTATGCAAAGATACACAATACAATGTATAATGTGTCATGATTTCAACCACATTTTTTCGTACTTTTGCCAGCAATTATGAAAAAGAACAAATTGGGCTTTGTCGCCGTCAGCGCTTTTGTGGTGGCCAATATGATTGGCACGGGCGTGTTTACCTCGCTGGGTTTTCAGTTGGCTGGTGTCCCTAACCCGTTGGCAGTATTGCTGTTATGGGTGTTAGGCGGCGTGATGGCGCTTTGTGGTGCGCTGGTCTATGGCGAGTTGGGGGCAGCCATGCCCCGCTCGGGTGGCGAATACCACTATCTGAGCCAGATTTATCATCCCGCCCTCGGCTTTTTCTCTGGCTGGACCTCGCTCACGGTCGGTTTTGCAGCCCCTAATGCAGCGGCATGCTTGGCGCTGGGCTACTATTTCCAGGGCGCATTCCCGCAGGCCTCGGTGAAGATGATAGCGGCGACCGTGCTGCTGTTGGTCACTTTGGTGCACTCGTTTACTGTGCGTTCAGGAGGACTGTTCCAGACCATCTTTACTGTTTGTAAAGTATTGCTAATCATTTTCTTGATATTCGCAGGATTCTTTATTGCGCCCGTGCACCAGGATTTGACCCCCGCGTTCTCCTCGTTTTCGTGGAGTGAGGTCTTCTCGCCCGCGTTCGCCGTGTCTATCGTCTTCGTGTCGCTGGCCTATTCGGGCTGGAATGCCGCGGCCTACATTGCCAACGACATCGACCAGCCGCAACGCACCCTGCCACGCGCCTTGTTGTTTGGTACATTGGCAGTTACGGTGCTCTACCTGCTGTTGAATTTTGTGTTCCTCTACACCGCGCCCGTTGAGGCATTGACAGGTGTGCCCGATGTGGCGGAAGTATCTGCTACATACATCTTTGGCGTGAATGGTGGCCGTCTGATGAGCGGCATCATCGCCTTCCTGCTCATATCGACCATCAGCGCAATGAGCTTTGTGGGCCCGCGTGTCTATCAAGTGATGGGCGAGGACTTGTCGCTGTTGCGTTTCATGTCTATCAAGAACCGTAGCGGTGTGCCTATCGTGGCGGTATGGCTGCAATGTGCTCTCAGTCTGCTGCTTATCTGCGTGTCGGACCTCGAGCAGCTAATCTACTTTTCTGGCGTGCCGCTCAACATCTGCGCGTTACTCACCGTTTTGGGTGTGTTTGTGCATCGCCGCCGCTATCCTAATGCGCCGCGGCCGTACAAGACTTGGGGTTATCCCGTTGTGCCAGTGTTGTTTTCGATTCCCGTATTGTGGAGTTTGATATATCTATTCAAAGAACAGCCTCTGGAGGCGTTCTTAGGCACTGCCACCATATCGCTGAGTTTTGTGCTCTATGCTATCGGTAAATGGTACGAGAAACGCCAAGCACTGAAAAAGGAAGGAGGTGACCATGAATAACGATCGTCAGCCTATCTTGATTGCCGGTCCCTGCGCGGCCGAGAGTCGTGAGCAGGTGCTGCAGACCGCTGCTGCCTTGTCGGACTCGCTGGCTGGCAGTGGCTTGTCGCTGACCTATTTCCGCACGGGCGTGTGGAAGTGGCGCAGTACACCGTCGTCGTTTGGTGGTGCGGGCAAAGAGGCTTTGTCGTGGCTGCAGGAGGTGAAACAACAATACGGCTTCCAGCCATGCGTGGAAGTGGCTTGTGCAGAGCATGTTGACTTGTGCATCGAGGCGGGTGTCACCACCTTGTGGATTGGCTCCCGTACCGCCGTGAATCCCTACTTGGTGCAGGAAATCGCCGAGGCGTGTCAGGGGTGCCCGCTGACCATTCTGGTGAAGAATCCCGTCATCCCAGATCTCAAGTTGTGGATGGGTGAAATAGAGCGTTTCAAGAAGATGGATGTGCGTCGTGTGTTGGCCGTGCATCGCGGCTTTGCCGATCGTAGTGAGAGCGTTTATCGCAATGCGCCCTGCTGGGAGATTCCCATCGAGTTGAAAGTGCGCATGCCCGAAATACCGCTACTTTGTGACCCGTCGCATATTGCCGGCGACACCAAGTATATCGCGCAGATTGCCCAGATTGCGCTCGACTATGGCTATAGCGGACTGATGCTCGAGAGCCATATCAGGCCAGCCGAGGCCCTGAGCGATGCACAACAGCAGTTGCGCCCCGACGAGTTGGTGGCTATGCTGCAAGCGTTGGTTTTCAAGACCACCGCTTCGTCGCCTGCCGAAAATGCTTTGCGAAAGCAACGCAACTTGCTGGAAAATATTGATGTACAAATGGCCGACCTGCTGGCTAAGCGGATGCAGATTGTGGATGCGGTGGCCGACATCAAAGAGAAGAACAATCTTCCCATTGTGCAACCTAAGCAATGGGGTAAAGTGGAGAAAATATATCGTAAGGCTTCATTGGAAGACGCTGATTATGAGGAGTTTCTTTCTAAGTTTTTAGAACTTCTGCATAATGCTTCCATCCGCCGCCAACAACATAAAAAATAAGACTATGATGACCATTGAACAGGCAGAACAACAGATTATAGAAGAGTTTGAACTCTTCGATGATTGGATGGATAAGTATAATTATATCATTGAGTTAGGTAAAGAATTGCCGTTGATTGATGCACAATACAAGACCCCCGAGCATCTGATTGCCGGTTGCCAGTCGCAGGTGTGGCTTCATGCCGAGTACAAGGATGGTCGCATCTTCTTCACTGCCGACAGCGATGCTATCATCACCAAAGGTATTATCAATCTGTTGATTAAGGTGTTGTCGGGTCGTACGCCGCAAGAGATTATCGATGCCCAATTGGACTATATTGATGCTATCGGCCTGAAAGAGCATTTGTCGCCAACACGCTCCAACGGCTTACTGTCTATGATCAAGCAGATTAAGATGTACGCGATCGCTTTTCACGCTAAAGAAGAATAACTATGATTACGAAAGAACAAGTTATTGAGGTGCTTAAGAAAATCTACGACCCTGAAATTCCCGTGGATATTTGGGAGTTGGGGTTGATATATGATATTGATATTAAAGGGGATGATGTGACTATTTTGATGACGGTCACCGCTCCGAATTGTCCCATTGCCGAAACGCTGCCTGTGGATGTGCGCAATGATGTAAGTAAGATTGAAGGTGTTGGCAATGTGGTTGTTAACCTCACATTTGACCCGCCCTGGGATATGAGTCGCCTGAGCGAAGCCGCCCAGTTGGAGTTAGGGTGGATGTAGAGGCGACTAATCATTCGCCCCTACGGGTGAGCCAGTTTTTACATAGTTGTTCCAATAATTTAAGTGCTTCGTCAAACGGCAGGTTGTCGGTAAGTCGTTCTTTGCCGCGGTACACCACCACTTTGCCTTCGCCACCTCCGACAATGCCGAAGTCGGCGTCGGCCATTTCGCCAGGACCGTTGACAATGCAGCCCATTACACCGATTTTGAGGCCGGGATAGTTGGCAAATCGCTGTTTTACAATCCCTAACACCGACATGATGTCATAGCGGGTGCGTCCGCAAGAGGGACAAGAGATGAATTCGGTGCGGCTCATCTTGATACAGCAGGCCTGCAGGATGGTATCTTCTAATTGTTGCAAGGTGGTGCGGTCGAAATTTGCTGATTCAATTTTCAGGTTGCGGATTTTCTCGCGGTAATGTTCATAGCCTGTTATGCTCGCCACATCGGCAATTAGCGCGTCCATGTCGGTGGCATCTGAGCAGACTGTCAGCGTTCGGTGTTCGTCGATGTGGTAAGGAATTTGCCCTGCGCTGATGTCGGCCTTGAGTTTCTCCACGCGATTGACCAGGCAGTGGGCGAAGGGTGTCTCATTCTCCGGCGGTTCGGTGAGCGATACGCGGATGGTGTTGCCAATGCCGTTGAGCAACAGTGCGCCAATGCCCGCTGCCGACTTGCAGCGCCCTTCCAGTCCTGCGCCCGCCTCGGTAACGCCCAAATGGAGAGGATAAACCGTGCCGCTGTCGGTCATCATCTTGTGTAACAGTTGTGTAGCTTCAATCATGGTGCTCACATTGCTCGATTTCATTGAGAGCACGATGTTGTCGAACTGGTTCTGTTGGCAGATCTCTACCCATTCCATCGCCGATTGCGCCATGGCCAGCGGTGTGTTGCCGTAGCGGCCTATAATGCGGCGACTGAGCGAGCCGTGGTTGGTGCCGATACGGAGGACGGTGCCGTGCTCGCGACAAATGTCGAACAGCGGCTTGGCCTTGGCTGCCATCTTGTCCAATGCTGCCTGATATTCGCTGTCGGACATGTTCTCGTCGGCAGCACTCTGGCGATCCACGTAGTTGCCCGGGTTGACACGCACTTTCTCCACAATGCTGGCACACGCTTCGGCTACGGCGGGACTGAAATGCAAATCGGCAATCAGTGGTACGTTGCAGCCATCGTGGCGTAGTCTGTTCTTAATTTGCTCTAATGCAGCCACTTCGTGTAAGGTCGGCACGGTGATGCGCACCATTTCGGCGCCAGCAGCTACCATACGCTTGGCTTGCGCCACTGTGGCTTCCACATCGTTCGTGTCGGTGTTGGTCATCGACTGAACGACAATAGGGCAGCCAGAGCCCAAAGAGATGTTGCCAATTTTTACGACGGTATCCATAAGGAATTTATAATTGATAATTTACAATGTATAATTGAGTTGTTGAAGTGTTGAAATGTTGAAGTGTTGAAATGTTGAAGTGTTGAAATGTTTAATTGTTGATTGTTTAATTATTGGTGTCATTCCGAGACGGTGGTTGAGCCTGTCGAAAACACCGTCGAAGGAATCTCTTTGAATTTTGAGTTATTGAATTTGTTCTTTGTTCTTTGAATTTTGAATTTTGAATTTCAGTTCTCCGTTCTCATCTCTCATCTCTCATCTCTCATCTCTCATCTCTTCACTCTCCTAATATTTCCATTCTCATCCACTGTAAACCGCTCATCTAGATGGAACGTCGGTTTGATAATGTCGGAGGTTAGTACTTCGCGACAGGGCCCGTAGTGGCAGATGTTGCCGTTTTGCATCAGCAGGGCGGTGTCGGCGTATTGTAAGGCCATGGGAAAGTCGTGCAGGATGAGTAGCAGTGTTGTGCCCATGTCGTGCTGCAGTTGGGCGAGAATGTCCATAATCTCGTATTTATGGGCGATGTCGAGGTTGGCCAGTGGCTCGTCGAGGAGCATGACGGGTGCTTGTTGCACCATGGCACGAGCGATGAGTGTGCGTTGCAGTTCGCCGCCGCTAAGTTGCGACAACAAGCGCTCTTTGAGGTGAGCCAGATGGGTGCGCTCCAATGTCTCGCAAACCAGGCGGTCATCGTCAGCCGACGCACTGCCCCAGCGGCCTTGGTATGGGTTTCGTCCCATCATAACTGTATCATAAACAGAGAATTCGAAGATGATGTCTTCGCGTTGAGGTACATAAGAAATCATCTTGGCTAACTCGCGTTGTGAGTAATCATTCAGCGACTTTCCATTAACAAGGATTTCTCCGCTATTGGGGATAAGCAGGTTGACCATCAACTTGAGGAGTGTGCTCTTACCTGAGCCGTTTGGCCCCATAACCGCACAAAAGCAGCCTTTGTCGATGTGCAGGTTGACATGCTGCAAGAAAGGGGTGTTGTCGTATGAAAAGGATAAGTTATTGATTGTAATCATTTTAATTGGAGTGATATTCGGTAATTTGAATGCGCCTTTCAAGTGATGCCGCAATGCTATAGACAGAGTTGCGTTTATCATTGATGTTGTCGCTGACTAGCTTGGAGGCGGTAGCTTGCCCTTTCGGATTTTCGTGTATTTCAAGGCGGTTGGCTTTCTCGCCGTTCATGTAAGGCAGGAAAAGTCCGTTCTTGTATTCGCAGAGGTAGTTCTTCAGGCTGGCAATGCGTCGTGCCGATAAGCGCAGGTTGTATTCGGCTTTGTGTAAGGGACTTGCGTAACCGCTGATGGTGATGCGCACATCCTTGCCAGCTTCCAATTCCTGTTGTAGGTAGGTGGTGAAGAGTTCCAGTCGGGCGTAGCCTTGCTCAATCGAGTCGGCGAAGAAGTCGCGGATACGCTCTTTGGCCATCTCCTTCTCTTGTCCCTTCAGTCCTTTGGAATACTCCTCTTCGTAGGTGGTGCGCATGGCAATGTAGCTGGCCAGTGTGTTGCGGTAGTTGGCACGGGTGGTGGTCTCCCACGAACGCGGGTCGGGTTCGTCGTTGTGGAAGTAGAGTGTTAGCGGCAGTATGTTGCGAATCTTCTCGATGGTCGTGATGGTGTCTTCAACCACAGGTTCTTCCACTTTGCGGTAGCCGTCCCAGTTGTAATGGTAGATGTCGCTGCAGCAAGTGTCGTCTGGGGACATGAATCGGGTGGGGCGGTTGGAGGAGAAATAGCCGTGGGTGTTGTGTTTGTTTTGTGAGAAGTAGTAGTCGTTGAAAGCCGAGTTGAAGGGCACGCCCATGTTGTCGGGCTCGCTCCATTGGTTGAAGGAGCCGTTGCTGTAAAAGATGTCGTAGCCGCCAATGCCCGGATGATGGTCGGAACTGAAATAGAGTGTCTCGCTGTTCTTGTCGTAAAACGGCGTTATCTCGTTTCCGGGCGTGTTGATGTTGCTGCCCAGATTGATGGGATCGCTGTAATGGTCGTCTTGATAGAGGGTGTACCAAATGTCGGACCCGCCGAACCCTTTGGGCCGGTCGGAGGAGAAAAAGAGGAGGCTATAGTCCCCATATTCCACCAGATTGGGCTGTGTGGTGCTGGTGCCAGGCAGGTTGATACGACGGTTGAGGCGTTTGGCCTTTTCCCAGCGGCCGTTACGCTGTTCACTTTTCCATAAGTCGCATTGCAGTTGTGCGTCGGCTGTGCGCACACAGCGTGTAAAATAAAGTACTGTGCGCTTTTCGTTGAAAGTGAAGTTGCAATTGTAGTATTTGGGATTGTTGATAGTGCTGGGCAGCGGGAATGCCCGTGTGTAGCCGCGGCGCTTGAGTTGGCAACTGTAGATGTAGCCCGACCAGTAGGCGTCGAAGATGCCTTCGTGGTCGGCCTCGCTCTCCGAGCGGAACGAACTGAAATAGAAAACCGAATCGGGGAAGAGGATGCCGTTGTATTCGGAGTAGGTACTGTTGACCGCACGAGGTAGGCGGGTGATCTTGACGGGCAGCGTATCGTGCTTGATGAACTCTATCTGCTGCCTGATATGCTCGTCAGAATCCACTTGGGCTACAAGCAGTAGCGGCAAGCAAAACAAACAAGTCAATATCAGCATTCTGCCTTTCATACGGGTTTTAACATAATGAATTTGGCAAAAATACTAATTTATCTTCAAAGAAGATTTAATACATCACAGAATAATAGCCTTTCTTGTCTTCCCAATCGGTATCAGGGAGGTGGTTGTTTTCAATCCAATCATTTACGGCTCTTACGAGATGGGAGAGAGCCGTTTGGTTCTGGGCACACACTCTTCCTTCTTCGTCAAGACGGCCCTCAAATACTCCATCGGGTGTCTCCACCGTAAGTTTGTCCCCTTCTATTATGAGGATGTCTCCGTATGTGCATCTGTATATTCCCATAGTATCTAACTCTAAACTCTCATCTCTCATCTCTCATCTCTCATCTCTCATCTCTCATCTCTCCGTTCCCTACATCACTTTATACGGGCACGGTTCCTTGCCGGGGATGATTCTCTTGTTTTTCTTGAAGATGTAAGAAAGCGACACTTCGTAGCCGCCGCGGGCTTTGGAGGCGCGTGCCAGTGTGGAGACGTTGAGGTCGTAAGCCACGCTGAAGCGCAGGTCGCGCCAGTCGAAGAAGAAACTGGCGATAATAGCGTCGTTCACGCGGTAGAAGAGGCCTCCGCCGATGGCAAAGTCGCGGTACTTCTGATAGCCCCACTCGTATTCGAACAAACTGCCGAACAGGATTTCATAGTGCTTCCCTTGGAAGGCAGTGTAAACCATCGGGTGAATGAAAACATTTCGCTTGGCGGGAAAACGGACGGAGAAAGTGCCCACATATTTGCGGTACAACTTGGCGCTGGCGCCGTTGAAATGAGTCTGGTTGGGTTCGGTGAGGTGGTTGACGGTAAAGCCTGCCGACAAGGCGATATCCTCACGTGGCGTGCAACTCCATACCAAGCCGGCAGAGCAGTCGAAGAACAGGTATTTCTCTCTGCCGAAATCTTCTGATATAGGATTGTTGGGGTCAAAGAGGCCGCCGATGTATTGCTCGTCAAATGTCAGGGCTGAGTAGTCGATGGTGTGCTGGAAGATGCCACCGGCAAAGCCGATGCCGATCTTGTTGCGATTGCGGCGGTCAAGGCTCTTGATAAGCGATAAGGAACCGCTGACTTGGAAGGTGTTGTACTTCGAGTCGCCGGCGCGGTCGTTGTGAACCTGTACGCCAAGGCCTACCAGTGTGCGGCTCTTGCGGCCCTTCACGATGGGGGCGTCAAAGCCGCCCGAAACGGAGGTGTAGGGCTTCGTGATGGCCAGCCATTGCATCTTGTGGTTGAGGGTGATCCTGAATGTTCCGTTGATGGCGCCCGTCATGGCCGGGTTGATACTGGCGGGCATGGTGTAGTATTGCGAATAGTGCATATCTTGACTCCAGCCAAAGAAGAAGCAGGAGAGGAATGCGAAGAGCAGTACGACGTATTTGTATTTCTCTTTCCAACAGGTTTTTAAATAACGGCGCAGGTCGTTCTCGCGGGCGTTATTCTGCGGTTCGTAGAACTTCTTGCCGCTGATGGATTCGGGCAGAAACTCCTGCTCTACAAAGTTGTGATCGTAAGCGTGGGCGTATTTGTAGCCTTTGCTGTAGTCCAGCTCTTTCATCAACTTGGTGGGGGCGTTGCGCAAGTGCAACGGCACGGGCAGGTCGCCAGTCTTCTGCACCCACTCGTAAGCGTCGTCGATGGCCATGATGGCGGAGTTGCTCTTGGGCGACGAGGCCAGGTAGATGGCAGTTTGCGACATGACAATGCGAGCTTCGGGCATGCCGATGTGGTGCACAGCCTGGAAGCAGTTGTTGGCCAACAGCAAGGCGTTGGGATTGGCATTGCCGATATCTTCTGAAGCCAAGATGATCATGCGTCGTGCAATGAACAGCGGGTCCTCGCCGGCTGCCAGCATCCGCGCCATCCAATAGACCGCCGCATTGGGGTCGCTGCCGCGCACCGACTTGATGAATGCGGAGATAATGTCGTAATGGTTCTCGCCTTTTTTGTCGTAGATGGCTAAGTTCTTCTGGATAACTTTCTGAACCCACTCGTTGGTCAGCGTAACCACGCCGTCCTGAGGCTTTTGCATGCTGACAGTCAATTCAATGGCATTGAGCAGTTTGCGCGCGTCACCGCCCGAAATGCGTAGAAGCGCTTCGTTTTCAGGAATTTCGACCTTCAACTGCTGCTCGTCGAGGTAATATTGCTGCGCAATGGCGATAATCTTCTCTAATTCATTCTTCTCTAATGATTTGAGAATGTAAACCTGACAACGTGACAGGAGAGGGGAGATGACTTCAAAAGAGGGGTTCTCGGTGGTGGCGCCAATCAGCGTGACCAGTCCCTGCTCTACGGCTCCCAGCAACGAGTCTTGCTGCGCCTTTGAGAAACGATGGATTTCGTCGATGAACAGGATGGTCTTGCCGTCGTTTTGACGTGCTTTGTCGAACACTTCACGAATCTCTTTCACACCCGAACTGATGGCGCTGAGCATGTAGAACTGCGAATTGGTCAACTCTGCAATCAGCAACGCTAGAGTGGTCTTACCTACGCCAGGAGGTCCCCACAAGATCATCGAATGAAGCTGGCCGCTCTCAATGGCGTTGCGCAAGATGGCACCTTCCCCCATAAGATGTTCCTGGCCAATGTAATGGTCTAGGGATGTAGGACGTAAGATTTCAGCCAGCGGTTTCGTCACGTGTTAATTTTTTCAAATAGAGTATGCAAAGATACCATAAAATTGAAATTGAGGCAAAAAAAATTGTATATTTGCGAAAATTTTTTCATTCATGAGCTATATTGAGTTTGATAAGGAAAAAATAGTCAATATCACCTATGCCAAAAACAGGGAGATACTTAGATGCAGCCGAACAGGCTCCTTCGCTTGTTCTACACTTCTCGGACTGAATACACGAAAATATCACGGACTTTTCATTGTACCTCAGGATAATATCGATCATGAACGCCACGTGCTCGTGTCAAGTCTTGATGCGACCGTCATCATTGACGACATGGAGTTCCCTATCTATATCCACCAATACAAAGGCGGTATCATTGAGCCTAAGGGCAATAAGTTTCTGCAAAAGTTTGTAGCCGATCCGGTGCCGACCTATTTCTATCGTGTGGGCAAGTTCAACTTCAAGAAGGAGATTCTCTTTATGCGTGGTGCTGACAGAGTATTGCTAAAATATTCTATCTTAGATGATTTTGAGTCGGCCACGTTGCAACTGCAACCACTGCTGGCTTTCCGTCAGATTCATCGCCTCACCTTCATGAACGATGCTGCCAATACGGGCTATGAGTCGGTAGAAGGTGGTGTAAAGTATTGTTTGTACGATAATTACACACCAGTCTATATTCAGACATCGGCACCTCTCTATTATGAGCACGACCCCGTTTGGATTAAGAATGTGGAGTATGAGGAAGAGATAAACCGCGGTTATGAGGGTTGTGAGGATCTGTTGGCCATGGGACGGCTGAACGTGACGGTGAAACAGAAGGAAATCTATCTGTCGGTGGGCATTGAGCCTATCAATCCTGCCGATATCGAGCAGATGTATATCGAAGAATCGAAGAATCGTATTACCCGCAATACTTTTTTCAATTGCCTCGAGAATGCTGCCGACCAGTTTATTGTGACAAGAAATGGAAAAACCCAAATTATGGCTGGCTATCCGTGGTTTGGCCGCTGGGGTCGCGATACCTTTATCTCGTTGCAAGGTCTCACGTTGGACCGCGACAAGCCCGAACTGTGTAAGGAAATCCTCGATGATATGCTGTCGGAGATGGAAAACGGCCTCTTCCCCAATATTGGAGAAGGCGAGCAAGTGGCCTACAACTCGGTGGATGCCCCGCTCTGGTTTATCCGCGCCCTGCAGCAATATGCCGACTACACGCATACCGAGAAGAAGATCTGGAACGAGTATGGCACGGTGCTGAAAACCATCTTGTCGGCTTACAAAAAAGGGTCGCTCTTCAATATCCGCATGCTCGACAACGGATTGATTTATGCTGGCGCTGAGGGTGTGGCCCTGACTTGGATGGATGCCGTTATTGATGGACATCCCGTGACCCCGCGAACAGGCTGCCAAGTGGAGATTAACGGTTTGTGGTATAATGCAATACGCTTCTGTATAGAGATGGCGAAGTTGGCTGAAGACGAGGCGTTTGTGGATGAATGGAAGGACCTGGCACAGAATTTCCCCGCCGTCTTTAAAGAGACTTTCTGGTCGAAAGAGATTGGCTGGCTGGCCGATTATGTGAATGGCGACTATCGCAATTTCCAAGTGCGTCCTAATATGATGCTTATTACGGGTCTCCCGTATGTTCCTATTAGTGAAAAGATTAGACAGCTTATTCTGAAGAAGACGATGGAGGAATTGCTGGTGACGAAAGGTATCCGCACCTTGTCGCCGAATGATCCTGAATACAAAGGCCATTACGGCGGCACACAGGCCGAACGCGATGCCGAGTATCATCAGGGTACAGCGTGGCCGTGGCTGCTCGGACCGTTTTCGGATGGTATGTTGGCTGTATATCAAAAAGCGGCACTGTCGTTGATTGAGCGGTTGCTCTACAACTTTGAGGGCTGTATGCGTGATTATGGTGTTTCCACCATCGCTGAGGTGTATGACGGTGATCCGCCCTATCGTCCCAACGGAGCCATATCGCAGGCGTGGAGCGTGGCCGCCCTGTTGCACATGAAGCGCCTTCTTGAAAATGCAAAAAGAAAATAGAAAACTCTAAAGATAAGATAATTATGAAAGTGTTGATGTTTGGTTGGGAGTTTCCTCCGCATATTGCCGGTGGGTTGGGTACGGCCTGTTATGGCTTGACGAAAGGGCTTGCTAAGAACTTCGTCGAGGTGGCCTTCGTTATGCCGAAAGCTTCGGGCGATGAGGACCAGCGTGCTGTTCGCATCATCAACGCTTCGGATGTGGAGGTGGATACACGTTATGCCCACCTGCAGAGTTTCTCCGACAGAGTGTCGTTTATGGAAGTGCACTCGCAAATGGTGCCGTATGTCGGTATGAACGATTATTATCAGCTTGTTAATCAGTTGAATAGTGGTGTGTTTGAAGAGTCGGTGCCGGGTGAAAAACGCAAGTACTCCTTCTCGGGAACCTACACCAAGAACCTGATGGGTGAGATTGAACAGTATGCCCTCGTGGCCGCTGAACTGGCTCGTACCGAGCATTTCGATATCATCCATGCGCACGATTGGCTGACCTACAAGGCCGGCATTGTGGCCAAGAGAGTGAGTGGCAAGCCTCTGGTGGTGCATATCCACGCAACCGAGTTCGACCGCTCGGGCGAGAATAACCTCAACGACATTGTCTATGGCATTGAGCGCGAAGGCATGATGGCCGCCGACCGCGTGTGTGCCGTGAGTGATTTGACTCGCCGCATTGTCATCGAAAAGTATGGCATTCCCGCTGAGAAAGTGATAACTCTGCAC
>JAEERB010000202.1 GCA_016285615.1 Bacteroidales bacterium | reverse complement strand
CGTGGAGGCATCATCGTTGACCCGCAAGCCAAATGGAAAAATGCTAATTACCGTTTGCTAATGCTCAATGCTGACGAGCGTTATATTGATTTCAACTACATCTCTGACTCATACGCTCGTGACCCCAACCAATTTGACGAGCTATTCCGCGGTTATTGGAGAATTCCTAATATGCTGGAAGTTTCCTCCGACCAACATAGTAAGACTCCCGTTATCACAACTGCTTCATTTGAAGAAAATTCATCTAAATATGAAGATAAGAACGGAACACGCACCAGCACTGTCACAGTCACCATCACCGACTACGCAACACCTACTATGTACCAAGATATCAAAATGTACTACAACTTCTTCCAGAAGTGCGTCAACATAGCCGTCTATCTGAACGGCAGAGGCTACAGCTATAAGACAGCACAGTTGAAGAAACTCTACACTAACGCCAAGCAGAACACTATCTTCCAGTTTGACAATGACTTCCCCTATCAGATTACGAAAGCAACTGTCATCACGCAGTATTTCCACAACTGGAAGGCCTTCTACGATAATCCCAGCAAGGAACTCAAACTGACCGAAGGTAACTACAACAACTACTATCACGCTGGCTACCTCTACTTCTGGTATCACCACAAGTATTGCAACAACTACCAAGGCACCAAGGGTATGACGGTAGATCAAGGCAAAACCGCTAACCGAGTTTCGCCATGGTACGACAATCTGAACAACCTCGGCAAGGGAGATAAGACCTATGTAAAGATTATATATCTAGACAAAGCCCGTCCCGATCCGACCTCATATTACAATACCGATTATGGTCATAACTTCTTTAGGACTGCCGATGACATTGCCGACCAAATCAACAGCAATCTGGCCGGTCAAGGACAAAGCATCAAAGACACACCCTTCCGTTACAACAACACTACTTCGTCGCACTGGCCACTCAACTACAAGAATGTCAACACCTACAGCACTTTCAAGACCATCAACGACCAGACCAAGGCCCTGAAGACCGTGGACGATGCTGACGGCTGGTTTGAATAATATTAATAATGAACGCTTTAACACATACTAATATGAAAAGAAGCACCTTGTTCCTGACCCTTTTGTTAAGTATGCTTTTTATGGGCATGCAAGCACAGGATACGACTCAGAACTTTACCAAGACTCACAAAGTAGTACTCATTGCGAGGGCCTACGGCGATAGTATTGTTTTGCGCTGGGCGCCTCAAGACCCCGCCATCTGGATGTTGGGAAACAGCTACGGCTGGTATATCAACCGCTCCTTGTCGGAAAGCGAATTCAACCAGCAGACGGGAGAGAACCCCGAAGTGGAGAAGACGCTGAACTACGGCAAGCCCATCACGCCCTATACATTGGAAGAGATGCAAACAGCCTTCGACAGCACCAACTTGTTTGCCGGAGCCGCCGCACAGGCTTTGTATGGCAAAGGTGATGGTAAGGCCGACCCCAACAGTGGTTTCACCAACTATGTGTTCCGCAAGGACCAGGAGCAACACCAACGCCAATTCCTGGCCTACTTGGCAGCCGAAGGGCACCCCGACATTGCCACTGCCCTCGGTTTGCGCTTTGTGGATTATGACGTGAAGAATGGCCAATGGTACGAATACACGCTCTCCTCGCCCATTCCGGAAAGATTCGCCACCTTGTACGAGCCGAGCATCCTCGTGGAGAACAAGCCTTATGTGCGTCAAGAAGATGAGATGATGCCAGCGGTAAATATCAAGCAGATAGACGAGTACAGGGCCATCATCTACTGGCAACGCAACAAACTGTCGGGCTACTACGTGGAACGCAGTATGGACGGGCACAAGTGGGAAAAAATGAACACCATGCCTGTGTATGGCTACGACCCCGATGAGGGTGCCTTTGCCGTTCATGGCGACTATATTGCCAACATGATGTACGACAATGTTGTCTTTTTCGACTCGCTGCTGTTAAAACATTCTTACAAATATCGCGTACGCGGCTTCGATGCCTTCGGTGACTATCTGCCGTTCAAGGAATCGGAAAAATTTGAGATGATTGACGCCATACCTCCTGTACCTGCGGTCATCTTGGGTTGCACCCCAAAAGACAACATCACTTGTACCGTCTATTGGCAGAAAGACGAGCTGGAAGATGACTTCGACGGCTACGTCCTCACCTTTTCTGACTCTCCCGACGGTCCTTGGCAGAATGTTTCCGACGTCATTGAGCGCAAAGCCACCCAATACACCGACGAACAGGCAGGAGAACGCGGTCGCGGCTACTACCGTCTGTTTACCTTCGACAAGATGAAGAATGTATCCTTCTCAGGAACAGCCCTCAACAACATCGAAGATGTAATACCGCCCACCGCGCCCACTGGCTTGAAAGCGCTGGTGGATACCAATGGTATTGCCGTCTTCACTTGGGACAAGAATCCTGAAAAAGATATCTTAGGCTACCGTGTCTTCTTTGCCAACCAGATGGACCACGAGTTTGTTGAGTGCTCTAACGGCTTGGCTGAAACCAATGAATTTATCGACACCATAGATTGGCATACCATCACTAAATATGCATTCTATTACATTGTGGCAGAAGACTATAGTCACAACGTGTCGCTTCATTCCGACACCATTGCAGTGCCCGTGCCCGATAGAATCGCACCCACACCTTGCGTTTTGGACGATATCACCGTGGAAGGTAATGCCGTAGTAATCCGTTGGACAAAGAGCGCTTCCACTGATGTAATGTACTACTACATCTACCGCAAATTCAAAAAGCAGAAACAGTGGCAGTTGCTGCAAGTAGTTGAGCCGTGGCAGATTGCCGAGGCCGACCATATTGTCATGATTGACTATCCCGAGCCCTCGTCATCCATGTACCAATACTGCATTGAGGCCATCGACGACTTCCACAACTCTTCGGGCCGCGAAGGACTGGCCAACGCCTTTGTACGTGAAGCCACCGTACTGGACATTCCTATTGAGGTGAATGCCAACGTTGACAAACGCAATCATAAGGTAAACCTCTCGTGGTCATATAAATACGATGGACGTCGCGACCACTACGGAGTCATCTACCGCTCCCTCAACGACGGCGAGTATGTAGATATTGCCAACTTCCGTCGTGGCGAGACCTCCTTCACCGATGACAACGTTAAGGTAGGCGATCGCGCCAGCTACTATATCGTGCTTTACCTGGGCAATGGCCAACGGTCAACGCCATCGACTTCTGTGTCAGCAAAGCTATAGACTCAACAGTTTCATCGCACTGGCATAGATACGCGACAGTTTAAAGCGGAAACCACTGATATAAACAAACTTACCCTCAAGTTTGTCGATGAAATTATAGTTGGCAATGA
The DNA here is from genome assembly GCA_016285615.1 of Bacteroidales bacterium. The sequence continues at coordinate 464 of JAEERB010000202.1, read as the reverse complement.
TGGATTGGTTGACCCTGAAGAAAAGTTCCGGCGGCAATTTGTCCAGAAAATCCTTCAAGGTGGAAGTATGGTAATAGACCTTGCCGTCAGTACATTCCAACCGTAACACATTACCGGTATTCTTCACATACATAATATCATCGAAATTCACCTTGATAGTAGTTCGTTTATGTTTGATAAACACGAAATTACGCAGACTTTGATAGTGTTTGTCAACTTTATAGCTCTCCTGTGCCTCGCTCACTTTCGGTTTCTCCTCCTGACTGTAATGATTAACTATGCGAATGATTTTACTCATCAGGCGGCAGAAACTCTCAAGGTCGGCATGGCTGTCGAGGCAATCAAAGAAGCCCATCTCTAACAACGGAGGCACCTCTGCAGGATTCTCCACCAAACCGATGATAAACGGCGGTTTATCAATCATACGCAGCAGTTTATCACTCACATCTCTCCTGCTCATATCC
>JAEERB010000033.1 GCA_016285615.1 Bacteroidales bacterium | reverse complement strand
CAAACTGCCGACCGTGAAGGTTGATTCTATCTATGATATTACCAAGAAAGCCGCTAAGGTGGCCGCTCAAATCGTTGAGAATGGTCATTTGGCAATCACCGCCAGCGGTGTGGCATTCGATACGTTGGCCGAACCTACCATCGAAAAGAACATCGTTGCCAGCGGCGCTACCGAAGGCGAATACACTGCTAATCTACAAAAACTGGAACCCAATACCAAATATTATGTAAGAGCATACGCTACCAACGAATTGGGTACCGCTTATAGCGAAGAAATGACCTTTACCACCGACACAGGTACCGCTCCCTTCAAAAAATGCGGTGACATCCTGTTAGACGTTGACGACAATGAATATGCTACCGTTAAGATTGGTGGTCAGTGCTGGATGCAAGAGAACTTGAAAGCTATCCACTATGCCGACGGTACCGCTTTGGATAGCGTATGGCAATATACTTCCAGCTATACTGCTCCGTTTAGATATGCCAAGGTGGTAAGACCTGAAATTGGTGGTACACAGATTTTCTATAACTACTCGACGCTTATTCATACGACCGATGCCAATTTGGCTAACTCGTATAAGGAGGCTGAAGAGGGGCCGCAGGGTATCTGTCCCGATGGTTGGCATGTTCCGGCTTACGCCGAATGGCTGACGATGTTCAAGGTGATAGACCCGACTTGGAATCCTCAATCCACCTATCGTCAATCTAACTCTTGGAGAGAGGCCAATGACCCGAGCACTCAAGTAGATTCGGAAAATTATTTGGCATTCCGTTTGTGTAATCCTGACGGTGAATGGCGTGCTTATCTAAATACAAATGCATCAACGGGCTTTTCTGGTATGGGCGGTGGTCCTAACCCAGATAATGTATTCCCCGAGAATTCACCGGGTCATGCCAAGTATATAGAGCAGAACTTAACACGCGAAGAGTGGAATAGTTCAGGTTTCAATGCTATTCCTTGCGGATATATCAACAAAGAGAATTATAGCTATCAACCTGATCCAGATGCTGAAATTTCAATGGCTAACAATGGTCGCAATGTATCCTGGAACTTCAATGGCTGTCTCAATGTGGCTATGGCCAACTCTCGTGGTACGGGTGGTGTAGCTTATCTGAAGATAGCTTCCAATTTGACAGGTGTACTTCGTTACGAATGTAGCAACGAGCTGCCCACCGGTTTGAGCGTACGTTGTGTGAAAGATCCCGAACCCGAAGTTCCTACTGTATCAGCTGATGCCGCTACTTCCGTAACCGCTTCGACGGCTGTTTTGTCGGGTAGAATACTTGCCGACGGCCGCAGCGAAATCACCGAAAAAGGCTTCCTCTACAGCACTGACAAGGCTGCTGTTACCGAAGGTACCAAGGTTGTTGTTGAAGGTACTGAAGATGCTTTTACTACCACACTGACCGAACTTCCTTCTAAGACTACCTATTTCTTCGTTGCATACGCCATCAACGAAATAGGTACTGGTTATAGCGAAGTAGATTCTTTCACTACTCAGAACGACGCTACGTTGGCAACGGTAGAGACCAAATCGGCTACGAATATATTGGCTACCAGCGTAACCATCGTTAGCGAAGTTGTAAAAGACGGTGGTGAGTTGGTTACTGAACGCGGTTTGTGCTACGGCACCGCTGCCGATCCCGACACTACGGCCACCGTTATCAAAGACGGTAAGGCTGAGGTTGGCGCTTGGACCACCGATATTGAAGGCTTGACATCCAACACCACTTACCACTTCCGTGCATACGCTATTACGATGATGGGCGTGGCTTACGGTAACGACTTGTTAGTGAATATGCCTGTTGCCGAGGTGCCCGAAGTGAACACCGATTCTGTAAGCAATATCGCCGCTAGCAATGCTGTCGTTTACGCCAAACTGAGCAGCACTGGTAATCAAAAGCTGACTGCTCTGGGCGTTGTTTACGACACACTGCCCGAACCGACGAAAGAAACGGGTATGGTAGCTCTGGCTGCAAGCGAAGAGACTTTCTACACCGTAAATTTGAAGGGTTTGAATCCTGCCACCAAGTACTATGTTCGTGCCTACGCTGAAAATGCTTCAGGCGCAGCCTATGGTGCTGTGGTTGAATTCACCACCCTCGAAGGCTTCAAGTGCGGCGACAAACTTTACGATATCGAAGGTAATGATTACGCTACTGTGCTGATTGGTGACCAATGTTGGATGGCCGAGAACATGAGAACCCATACCATGCCTGACGGCAGTAAGATGAAAGTGTTGACATGGAGTCCTCAACCCAGTTGGGGGTCGGATAGAGTATACTATGAACGCGATGATCAATATTGTGGTCATCAAGTATATTATCCGTGGTCAACCGCTTGTAATTCAACGGGTAATAGCAATCAGGATGCTATTCTTCAAGGTATTTGCCCCGAAGGTTGGCACGTGCCTACGTACCGTCAGTTTGCTTCCATGTGTAACATTCTTGACCCCGAATGGAACAAGGGCAGCGAGCAGGTAGCTGTTGGTACTAACGATGGCCCCGAAAGAAAGAGTAATAACAAGTTGTCGGTGAAACTGGCAAATCCTTCAGGTCATTGGCTCTATTATCCGAGTCCTGAATATGGTGGCACACCATCAAGCACTTCTGTTGAAAACACTCCTGGCTATAATTATTCCAATAACATTGAAGATCCCGATGCCAATGCCTCTGGCTTTAATGCATTGCCCACAGGTTATTGGAAGCAAGGAAATTTCTACACCAATGGAGCGATGAATATGTGGGTTGCAATTTCGCAATCTGCAACAAGTAGTAGCAATGTTGTAAAAATTACGCGTGAAAATACGGGTATCTTGCACCAAGGCTGGAGTTCTACTGGTCAAGAAGGCTACTCCGTACGTTGTGTAAAGGACGCCGAATAATCGACGATAATCATCATAATTTCAACGCCAGCGCATTTTTGCGCTGGCGTTTTTTATCCATTCCGCAGCTCTGCTGCGGAACCCCCTCCAATTAAGGGTTATCGGTTAATTATGGGGCTCCGCGGCCTTTGGCCGCGGATGGAGAGATAAAGCCATGTCCCGTGGCTACTTCCTTCTTGTCTGGATTTTTACTCGTGATGAGTTGTTCTTTTTCTGCTCTTGACATATTTTTGAGTTGATTTTCTCGGTTAATGGCTTCCCTATATGTTTGAAAGGTCTCGTAATAGATACAATATTCGCAATTATATCGATCTGTAAATGACCCCTTATATTTATGATGTTTATGCTCGGATATTCTTCTTATCAGGTTATTTGTGCACCCAACGTATAGAACGGTACGCCAATTATTAGTCATTATATAAGCATAGCTTTGCACAGCATGTTTGTTTTTAGAATTACATGGAATTTATGATTGCAAACATATGAATAATTAACAAATAATAATGATTTTATTAACATAAAATTTTCAACAGGTTTGAATTGTGGATTAATGGAGGGTTATCGTTTAATTATGGGGTTCCGCGGCCAAAGGCCGCGGAATGGAGATATTGGTCTTTGTCTTAATGGGCGGCGGCAGTCCGGCAAGGTGTTTATTCTTGGCAGTGGTGCCGCCGCATAAATTATTACGGAATTGTGGTCCTCCATTCCGCAGTGGAGCTGCGGAATCTCCTTTTTCAATTGGCCCGTAAGGGCGTATAATTATTCGCCCCTACCAATTCCCCGTGGATGCGTATCGCGCTATGCACCTGCAATTCGCAAAAACGGACACACAAGGTGTGCCTTAAACATCATTGAATGAAATAATTGTAAATTGTTAATTGTCAATTATTTCTCATCTTACCAGCGTAATACTTCCGTGCTTCATAATAGGCTTTTCGGGCAGACTCATACACGAATAGGTGAGCACGTAATAATAAACACCTACAGGGCACATCATGCCTGGCATGGTGCATCCGTTCCAACCTTGGTTCACATCCTCAGTACGGTATATGCGCTGGCCCCAGCGGTTGAAAATGATTAATTCGTAGGAGGCCAATGTGTTGCTGATTTGCGGCAGAAATATATCGTTAATGCCATCATCGTTGGGCGTGAAAGCGTTGGGACACCAAACTTCGCAGGGACACAGAGGAATCTGTATGCTTGCGGAACCTGTGCAGCCTTGATTATCGACAAACACCTGATAGGTGCCAGGCGTGGTAATCGTGATACTTTGCGTGGTTTCGTAAGTGTTCCATCGGTAGGTTACATCGGGAACGGATGAGTTGGCGGTGAGTATTAATTGTCCCTCATCGCAGAAATCTTCCGTGTTTTTGGTAATGTTGACTTCGGGATTGGGAATGATGTCAATCACGACATCGTCGGTGTCTGAACAGCCGTACTCATCGAAGACAATAACGGTGTAAGTGCCTGTTTCAAAGACAGTAAATGTGCGGTCGCTTGAGCCGTTCTGCCATTCGTAAGCGTTGGCCTCACCCGCATCTAAAGTGACGGGACTATAGTCATCGGAGCAGTATCTCTGGTCGGGGCCGAGATCCACACTGATTTCGTGGGTATAAACATACGAGGTGACGATGCTGTCGCAGCCCATGCGGTTGGTCAACGTGTCAACATAAACGCCTTCCTCGGTGTAGATGCTTTCGCCGATAGCGTAAATGTCGCCCACACACATGTGATGAATCACTGTGTCATAGTCGGAGCTGACAAAGCCAGGAAAGTCGCAGATGAAGCGGTTGTTGGTGGTGTCGCACTCTTTCTGTTGTCCGCCATCTTCGGCAATGCCGGTGCCTATGTCGTTGAGGGTGATGATAAAACGGTTGAGAGGCATATATTGTGCCAGGTCAGCTTCGGTATAAGTCAGGTGAAGACGGACTTTGTCGTTGATGGCGAGGTCATTGCTGAAGGTCTTTTGGTAAAGGATTTGTCCTTTGTAGGCATCTTTGTAGATGGTGAGCCCGTAAGGATTATATAAAGCTTCGGTGCCTTGGTTTGTAAACAGGATGTCGATGGTGATGGAGTCGCAATAGGGGGTCAAAATGACAGAATCTTCCACAAAGGTGGCGTCAGGCGCAGGTGCGAACATGTCGCCGTTCTTGTTCAGTTTGGTTTGCTGTTTCAAAAAAGCATTGAATGGTTTTTCTCCGTTTCCAAATATATGAGTAATGGGGAACTGGTATTTGGGAACGGTCATATCTTCGTTGATATTCACCACATTGTACGGCCACTGATTCCACACTTTGCGGGCAGGGCCCCAGGCGGCTGGTGTGCTACTTTCGCACACATTGACGCGCCCAGCCACATTGCTGGTTTCGCCAGGTGCATATTGGTCGGTATAGATGATGTCGGCGTGGCCGTCGCAGTCCACATCAGCCACAATCGGATACTCGGCTAATGTGCCCGAAATGCAGGTTTGCGGAGTGCAAAGCTTGCTGAGGTTGGTGCCATCCAGAATGTAGAGGTTCTTGTTGTTGCGGAAGACGATTTCCGATTTGCCGTCCTGGTTGAAATCGAAAACCGTAAATCCAGAGCTTTCAGAGAATTCGCGCGCTTGGTCACGGGTGAAAATCTCTTCAATATTTTTGGCGTTGGTGTTGTTGGCGGTTGATGAGTACCCTTTCTTATATCGGAAAACATGCATCATGTCGTGGCGGCTGTCGTTTTGATGCCAGTGCCAGCCGTACACCCAGCCATTGGTGATGATTTCGGCCATGCCGTCGCCGTTGATGTCGGCGGCAAAAGGTATGCTGAGCGAGAAAGTGTGCGGGTCGAGAGCAAAATAGCCGAGCAAATCGGTGGTCTGCCCTTCCCACACATATACACAAATATGGTTTTGTCCTGACGAGAAAATCCCGGAGCTAAAATGGTCTTTTCGGCACCCCAACACGCAAATATCCATATCTCCGTCATTATCAAAGTCAAGCACGAAGGTCTGTCCGTCGTAAACATCGCTGTAGGGAAGGGTGGCCGTGCATTGGCGCACAGTCTTGAAGGTGTTTCCACTGGTGCCCATAGGATTGGTGATGGTGGCTTTGTAAACCGTGTTGCCGGCACAGATTTCCAGTTGTTTGTCTCCGTCAATGTCGGCTACGGCAAACAGGTAGTATGCTTCACCCAGAACACCTGGTTTAGCAATGTTCCAAGAGCCGTTCACCGCATGTGGGTCGCCGAAGCCCATGCCCGTTTCGGCCATCTCTCCCTTAAGAATACAAGTCCCTGTAATAGCATTTAAAATGGTGCCGCCACAAACCAGTTCGGGCATGCCGTCGTTGTTAAGGTCAGCCACCATAGGAATATACACGTGGTCCAAAGGTTCCTTACTTTTCCACTTGTAGTCATCAGCACCCGTGTTGGCCTTGCTACCGTCGTAGCAATAGACATACTTGTCGGCATAAACAGCTTGGTTGCCTTTCTTGCCCATGCCGACAATGAAAATCTCACTCTTCCCGTCTTTGTCCACATCGGCAATGGCGACGGGCTGGCCATGAACTTGGAAGTTGTGCGTCTTGATGCGATATTTGAATGCCCCTGTCTTTCCGTCTAACACAATGAAATCAGGGGTAACGTATGAGCCAGGCATCGTGTAGTCATCCGTGCCGTTGGTGCGGGTCCATGCACCGAGCACTTCGGGATAGCCGTCGCCGTCAAGGTCTGCTACGAGCGGGGTGGAGCAACCGTGGATGGCCATGTCCTGCGGCCGCAAATCGGGCGACTGCCACTTGAGCTTGATGTCGAAGTTCTTCTCGGGCGGTAGAGTAGTGCAGTCCGACGTGTCGATATTGTCAGGCCAATCGGTCGGATTATCCCCTGGATGTTGAGCCCATAGAATGTTGGCACAACAGAGTATAAGAAACAGTAAACCAAGCGTTTTTGTCGATCTTCCCATAGAGGCGATTCTTTGAAAAATCTAATTATCTCCCAACTATACAAAATGTCAATCTGCAAAGATACAACGATAGTTGTTAACTCATGTCGTTTTGCGTAAAAAATGTGTGTTTTTTTGCGATGACAAAGGTTTGCAAGTGTATCATTTTTTTTATTATCTTTACCGCCTTAATTATATCTTGCCAAAAAAGGCTGAAAAAACGAAATTTAACAGTATAAAAAATAATCACCCCCTATATGAAAACAACTCTTAGACATGTTTTGACTGTGATAGTTGCGGTCGTGCTAACATTCAATGTAACAACTCTTTGGGCACAGCGCATTCTTCCCGACAATGTGGATACATCGGAATGTACGGTGACACCACCCGCCAAAAGTTTCGACATCAAACTGAAATGGACTTCGGGAGACCTCCGTGCAGAGGACAATGCCATTCATGGCTGTTCCACCCCTTTGGTTGCCGATATGAACGGCGATGGGCTGCCGGAAGTGATAGGCGTGTGGTGTGCACCCTATCTGACGGATGGTTATGCAGTTCCTGGTGGATATATCACGCATCATCTGGTAGTGTTGAACGGTAAAACCGGCAATGTGAAATATAAAATCCAAACCCATAATTTCCAAACTATGGGTCAAACCGTAGCCATCGCCGATGTGAACAAGGATGGCAAGTGTGAAGTTTTTATCGTGAGCATTGGTCCTAAAATTGGGAATGGACGGTATGGCGACAAGTATGTCTATTGCTACGACGGTAGCAAAGCCAACTCCGGTCCCGACGACTACATTTGGAAGAGCAGAGAACCTCTGGACTATATGTTTACACCCATGGTGACTGATATTAACAATGATGGCATCGCCGAATTGGTTTGTGGTGGCACCATTTTTAATGCTATTACGGGAACCTGCATTCTTAAGGGCGAGATGGCCACTACAGGTATGGGCTTTGGCGACCCGCATCAGGTGCATGGCTCTTGGAATACCTCCAAAACCGGTTGCTTGGGTGAAGGTTATTACTTCTTTGCGTTGGCTGATATCGATGGCGACAAGAAACTGGAGCTTTGTGCAGGCAATACCGCCTACAAAGTGACTATCAACAACCCGATGGGAACCAGCGGTAATAGATTCGAGATTCTGAACCAATGTACTACACCGCTGCCGTATAGTGATATGTACGACGGACAGACAATGGTTCTCGACTTTGATAATGATGATGACTTGGATGTCTGCGTTTTAGGTATGCGTAAGGATGCTTTTGGCTCAAGTATATTTTCTGGTGGACAGAATCATATTGGCCTCTATGTTTGGGAAGGACAAACTTCGGAGTTGATAGGCTATTTCATCTGTAACCCAAAGACCTTCTCGTTGAGCGTGCCTTTCGCCGCCGACATCGATGGTGATGGATACCCGGAAATCATGGCTAATGGCTGGATTTTGGGTTACCACTGGCTTAAAAATGAAAGCTATATGGACATGATGCATGTGTTCCGATATAAGAAAGGATTCTTATCAGCCGCCAACAATACCAACGCCAAAAATATTGAAGAGGTCTTCACTCGAGCCCAAGCTACAGAATATTCCGAAAGTGCTGGATTCTCGGTATTTGACTTCAATCAGGATGACAAATCTGAAATTGTATATCGTGGTCGAAACCAATTATATATTCTTGATGGAACAAACTTAGGTAAATTGAGTGTGCCTCAAACATGTATTTCAGGTACTTTGGCAGAATATCCCGTTATTGCCGATGTGGACCAAGATGGTCATGCGGATATTATTGTCACAGATCAATTTGAAATTACTTCAGCATCTGGTCGTATGCAAGTTTTTGAGAGCGCAACTCCTGGCGCATGGCCTCCAGCTCGCAAAGTTTGGAATCAATGGCCATATAATGTTGTTAACATAAACGAAGATATGTCTGTTCCACAATATGTGTTTGATATTACAAGGGAGAGAAATGGAAGAAAAATATACAATGGATTTCTGCAACAAGCATTTTACGACCCAGGTATAGATAATTTTGTCGTTGTTTGTGAATCGGATTTGCCTTATCGTTTTGGTGATTCCCTGTTGACAGAAAGCGGTGAATATGAGTTTAGATTAACATCTTCTCATGGTTTGGATAGTCTCATCATATTACATCTCGCTGTTCAATCATCTCGTACCGATATAGATGAATATGTTTGTGAAGCTGATCTGCCCTATCATTTTGGTGATTCGTTGTTGACCGAGAGCGGTGATTACGAATTTTCCCTGAAATCATTCATGGGCTGTGATAGTTTGGTCGTACTTCATTTGAATGTTATTCCTTCACGTTATGTAATGAACGTGAGCGTCTGCGAAGCCGATCTGCCCTATCATTTCGGTGATAGCCTGTTGAGCCAAGCTGGCGATTACGAATTTACATTCAATTCTTCCACTGGTTGCGACAGTATCGTCACGTTGCATTTAGAAGTAACACCAGCCGAAGTTGTCGAAATGTACCAGACGGTTAGTGATAAGGAATTCCCGTATCAATTTATGAACCATAAGTTTACGTCAAGTGGAGATTATTCCTTTGCTAAAGACAACCGTGCATGTGGCTATCTTGAAGATGTTGAGGGTAATATATATAAAACTGTCCAGATTGGCAAACAGTGCTGGATGGCTGAAAACATGAGAACTAAAACCATGCCCGACGGCCGTAAGATGGAAGCCCTTTCAACTATTGTGCCCAATTTTGTAACTGATACAAGATACTATTACGAACGTACCGATACCATCGTTGGTCATGTGGTACTCTATCCTTGGGGCACTGCAAATGATATCTCTTCAGGTGGTCAGACTAACCAAGATGCCATAATCCAAGGCATTTGCCCCGATGGCTGGCATGTGCCCACCTACAAGCAGTTTGCCGACATGTGCAATGTGATTGACCCCGAGTGGAACCGCGGAGCCATGTCTACGGCTAGTGGCGCTTATACATTACCCAGCAACAATAAGTTGGCTATCAAATTGGGTGATCCTAGTTGCAGATGGATAAGTTATGGTGAAAACTATGCCAATTTAGAAACCGCTACTTTTAGCACGGTAGAAAACACGCTGGGATACAACTGGGGCAATCATATTGAAGACCCCGATGCCAATAGCTCTGGTTTCACTGCAACTGTTAGCGGTTATTGGAGAAACGGTTCCTATTGGTACAATGGATGTCTCGTATTGTGGACTGCATGCGGTAGTTCACCTACGGGATATGGTCGTGTAGTCAAGATTGCTTCTGACAACACTGGTATTTATCACCAGGGTTGGTCTCAAACTGCTAGGGAAGGTTATGCTGTCCGTTGTGTGAAGGATACACTCATGGAGGCTGAGCCAGAGGGTAACAAATGTGAGCTCATTAAATTACACTTGAAAGTGACACATGAAGTGGATCCAGTGTCGGTCTGCGAGAATGAACTTCCGTATATGTTTATGGACAGTGCGTTGACAGAGAGTGGTGTTTACGAATTTTCGGTTTCCACATCCGCTGACCGCGATAGCGTTGTGGTGCTGCACTTTACGGTTAATCCGACCTATCATTTAGAGCAGGATGCCATTGCTTGTGAAAATGATCTGCCCTATCATTTCTTGGATACCTTGTTGACGGAAAGCGGCGACTATGTCTTCACCAGAAAAACCTCCACCGGCTGCGACAGTATTGTTACGCTGCATGTCCATGTCACCCCTGTTCATCAGATGGAGCAGACAATCACTATCTGCGAGTCGGAACTGCCTTACCAGTATATGGGCGAGATGTTCTCCAGCGGTGGCGAGTATGAGATTGATATGAACCGTTTCCTGTGCGGCGACAAGATAAGCGATGTGGAAGGCAACCAATACAAGACCGTGCGTATCGGCTCGCAGTGCTGGATGGCCGAGGATATGCGCACCAAGACCTTGCCAGACGGTACGGCTTTGGTTCCGTTGACGACAGGCGCCAACTATAATACGGGTAGATACTACTATGAGCGCACCGACGATATTGTTGGCACCTCGGTATATTATCCGTGGTCAACAGCCTGCAACAGCAGCAGTGGCAACACCGACCAGGAGGCCCAACTGCAGGGTATCTGTCCCCAGGGCTGGCATGTGCCCACCTACCGCCAGTTTGCCGAGATGTGCAACATTCTGGATCCTTCCTGGCAGAAAGGAAGCGAAAATGTAACCTCAACCAATGCTGGTGCACACGAACAGAGCAGCCAGAAACTGGCTGTGAAGTTGGCTGTGCCCGAGGCTCATTGGCAGGCATACAGTGCAGCCGAATATGGCGGAACACCCACGACCAGCACTCTGGCTAACACACCAGGCTACAACTGGAAGAACCATATAGTGGATGCCGATGCTAATGCATCAGGTTTCAGCGCAGCGCCCAAAGGCTATTGGAAGTCAGGCTCGTTCTATTTCGATGGAGCCTACAGCATGTGGGTGGCAGTAAGTTCAACCTTGTACAATTACAGCAATCTGGTGAAGGTTGACTATAATACTACGGGTATCCGCCACCTGTCAGAGCAAACTTCCGGCAAGGATGCTTATCCCGTGCGTTGTGTGATGGATATGACAATACCGGAAGATGAAATGCTGGATGAAATACCTTCATCTAACGGCTGCCGTGTGATGAAACTGCAGTTGAATGTGTTGCCCACGCTGTACCAAACGGTGGAAGAGCAAGTATGCGACAATGAACTGCCATATCATTTCATCGACAGGGATTTGTTAGAGAACGGTGAGTATCAATTTGAATTGAAATCCTCGACGGGTTGCGACAGTATTGTGATGTTGAATCTGACAATTGTTCCCACCCATTTCGAGACCAGCGAAACCGTATGCGAGGCCGACCTGCCGTACATGTTCCATGGCCAAAGTCTGACCGAGAGCGGTGATTACGAAGCAACGCTCCAATCATCGGTTGGCTGCGACAGCATTGTGACCCTTCACCTGACGGTTATTCCGAACCGCTATGAAATGACTCTAGAGGTGTGTGAAGTGGATCTGCCGTTTGAGTTTAATGGCAGGAATTTGCCACAAGCCGGTGATTATGAATTTTCTTTCACATCTTCCGTTGGCTGCGACAGTGTTCTGACGCTGCACTTGGATGTGGTTCCTACCTTTGAAGACATGCATCTGGATATTGCAGAGGAGGATTTACCATACCGCTTTGGGGACAGCACTCTAACCCAAGCTGGCGATTATATTTTGTTCTCACCTGGTGATCCTTGCGGTAAGAAATTAGTTGATATTGAAGGCAACCAGTACAATACTGTTAGAATTGGTTCACAATGCTGGATGCAAGAGAATATGAGAGTAAAAACCTATCCAGACGGAACACCTTTGCAAGAATGGACTGTGGCTCTTAGAAATCAAGGCGCTAAAATCTATGGTATAGTTTCGGATCCTACGATTGGTGGTGAACAGGTGCTTTATACTTGGAGAGGTGCCACAAATCTCGATGCGGCAAATAAAGATCAAACCTTAAAAGTGCAAGGTATATGTCCTAATGGTTGGCATATCCCTAGTTACAGAGATTTTGTCACATTGTTTAGTTCTATTGATCCAAACTGGGATTCTGGTCCTGAAAATGCAACAATAAACGGAAACGTAGGCAATACAGCCAATAGTGACAATCAATTAGCTATTAAATTGAGTGCTAAAGACGGTGTTTGGGAAGCCTATAACGGTCCTGGTGTTAATGATCCCACGGCTACTTGCCATCAAACTGTTAACTCCCCAGGCTATGCTTATGTAAACAATCCAAATGATCCGAGTTGGAAATGGAACGAATCGGGATTTAACGCATATCCTGCTGGATATATTATCAAGGATAAAACATATACCGTTCCTTCAGGAACGAGTGCCGCTCAAGCTCACTGGTGGAACAATGGAGCCCTTAATTTGTGGACATCAATTTCGGATGGTGTTGCTACAGCAGCTTCTTGTCCAGAGTGTGTAAAAATTCAATGCTATTATACTGGAGTTCCTCATTTTAGATATAGACAAGAAATCAAGCAATCCTATTCTGTCCGTTGTGTGATGGATGAAGATAATGATGATCAAACAAGTATGTCGGGTCCGGGTAGCGTTATTTGCGATCAAATCATTAATCTACATTTGGCTGTGCACCAGACCCATTTTGAATACAGCCACACTGTTTGTGAGGCAGATCTGCCGTATGAATTCTGTAACAGTCAGCTGACCGAAAGCGGCGATTATGAGTTCAGATACACTTCTTCTTATGGTTTGGACAGCATTATTACGCTGCATCTCACTGTCCATCCTGCTCGTACCGAAGTGGATGACCATATCTGCGAGGCTGATCTGCCCTATCACTTCCTTGGTCGTGATTTAACCGAGAGTGGTGATTACGAATTTGCACTCAAATCATTCGCGGGTTGCGATAGTTTGGTAGTATTGCATCTGGAAGTGGTTCCTACTCTTTACCCGATGACGGTGGATGTTTGTGAAGCTGAGTTGCCTTATTATTTCATGGATACGGTCATAAACGAAAGCGGTGATTATGTCATTCCAATCAGAGGATTCCAAGCTTGTGGAGATATCTTAACCGATGTGGAAGGCAATCAGTACTCAACCGTACAGATTGGCTCACAATGCTGGATGGCCGAGAACTTGAGAACCAAGACAATGCCCGATGGCAGGGCTATGGAACCCCTGTCTAATACGGTTCCTAACTTCAACTCCAGTATGAGGTATTATTATGAGACAGAAGATACTATTGCTGGATATGTCGTACTTTATCCGTGGGCTACTGCAGTTGACCGTACTACAGCGCAAACTAATCAAGATGCCAGAATACAGGGTGTTTGTCCCAATGGTTGGCATGTGCCTACTTACAAGCAGTTTGCGGATATGTGCAAAGCTATTGATCCTGAATGGGAAGGTAATGCTTCCTTAACACCATCTTTAGGAGGCTATATTTGGGGTAGTTATAACAAATTGGCTGTCAAATTGGCCGATCCGAGTGCTGCATGGTTCGAAAGGGAACGTTGGGAGATTTTAATGAGTGATTTTGGGTTTGAGTATGATCCAGATCTGTATCCTGAAACACCTGGTTATAATTGGCAGTATGGTATTTGGGACCCTGATGCCAATGCATCGGGTTTTAGTGCAATTCCTTCCGGACATTGGTATAATGGTTCTTACTTTAATTATGGTGACATGGAGTTGTGGACATCAATTGGATATTCTTCGACTGGTTATGCCGGATATGTTGACATATCATACCGCGAAACAGGAGTTTCTTTTATTGGTTGGGATAATACTGCTCAAGAAGCACGGGTGGTGCGTTGTGTGAAGAATGAGAATGATACTGCAATGCAAATTCCGCCTTCCCATGGCTGTGAACAATCCGTTGCTCTGCATTTCACCGTACATAAGACAGAAGAAGAGGATGTGTATGTTAAAATTTGTGAGACGGAGCTTCCCTATTTCTTTGAAGGTGTGGGCGCTACGCTATACGAAGCCGGTGATTATCAGTATGTCGTACAGACTGAGTTTGGCTGCGATAGCATTATCAACCTTCATCTGACCGTCAACCCGATATATCATACTGAAGTTTATCAGTCGGTATGTGATAATGAGTTGCCATTCTTCTATCTGGGTGGTGAGTTGACGGCAAGCGGGGATTATGACTTCCCGATGCTGTCTGAGAATGTCTGCGACAGTTTGGTAACGCTGCATCTCACAATCAACCCAACCTATCATCATGAGGATTATGTGACGGTCTGCGACAATGAATTGCCGTTCTTCTATCAAGATAGCGCATTGTCAGCAAGCGGTGAGTATGACTTCATGCTGAAGTCGGAGCATGGTTGCGACAGTCTGGTAACGCTGCATTTCAAAGTCAACCCGACCTATCATCACGAAGACGCGGTCACCATCTGTCAGAGCGGATTACCATACACATACGGCAAGCGTACTTTTGACGAGAATACCGTTTCGGGCGACTACGACGTGCATTTCCAGACCGTAAATGGTTGCGACAGTGTAATCACTCTCCATCTGACAGTTAATGCTTCAGAAAATACAGAGTTCTGTATGGTGACGGTTAATGAACAGAATATGAACCAGTTGGTATGGGAAAAGAACGCTCAAGTTGACCACTACAATCTGTACCGTGAAGGAGACCTTGCAGGGCGTTACGATCTGATTGCCTCCGTTCCCTATAGCAACAGTTCTGTATGGACTGACAGTGCATCCAATACCAATGTTCGTTCATACCGCTATCGTATCTCCTCTGTGGACTATTGTAATGTTGAGTCGGAGTTGAGTCCCATTCACAAGACAATGCACTTAACCATTGGTGCGGGTATCAACAATAGCTGGAACTTGGTATGGACCGAGTATGAGGGAGCCATGTATTCAACGTATAGAATTTACAGAGGTACAACTTCTGGTAATCTGGAGCATATTGCCACATTGCCTGCGAACAACACGTCTTACACCGACCAGAATGTTTCGGCCGATGTGGTCTATTATCAGGTTGTTATCGTTCTTGATGAACCTTGTAACCCGATGAAGGCATTCAATACCATCAAATCGAATATGGCAACCAATGATGCGAGCGGCATCGACAAGTATTCGTTCGAACATTCGCTTATCATCTATCCGAACCCCAACCATGGCCGTTTCACGGTTCGCAGTTCACAATATGTGATGGATAAGGTTCAGGTGTTCGATATGGAAGGCCGCCTGCTGCAAACTCTGGATTGCATGGGCCAAGAGGCCAAAGTGGACATTTCCACCTTGGCTGCGGGCTCATACGTAATCAAAGCCTTCAATAAGAATCAAGTGGTTGGTATTAAGAGAATTGTAAAAGATTAGCCTCTATTGATTTAATGATTGAGCAGAGCGTCACAGCCTTTGGCTGTGACGCTTTATTTTTTGGGGATTATGTCGGCCCTTCAGGCCTCTGGGGCGGGGCTTTTGATTCCTTGATGATGCCCCTTGATTTTCCTAGGACGATGCCCTGAAATACCCAGGACGATGCCCTGGGGTAAGATACATACGGCTTTCAGCCGTTGCAATGTCGCCGAGCTGAGATGCGTCTGGCTTTCAGCCATCCGTATGATGCTGTCCTTGTGGTGGGCTTTGATACACGCCGGCTGTAAGTCGGCGTGTATTTTTCCGGGACGATGCCCTGGGGTAAGATACATACGGCTTATAGCCGTTGCAATGGTGCTGGGCGTAAGTCGGCGTGTATCTGAGCGGTGGGGCAACGCCTCACCGCGAAATGTATGCGTATATCAAATATGAGGCCTGAAGGGCCGATGTAATAATGAATTATGATTTTCCCTATTTTTGCCAAAAAATATCACGGTATGTCCACAACCATCGAACTTCTCTCTCCTGCCAAGAACCTCGAGTGCGGTGTCGAGGCGGTGAATCATGGCGCCGATGCAATATACATCGGGGCGGCACGCTACGGGGCTCGCGTGGATGCGGGCAACTCGCTGGCCGACATTGCCCAATTGGTGCGCTATGCTCATCTGTATGATGCCAAAGTGTTCGTTACGCTGAATACCATCCTGACTGACAAAGAGTTGGAAGAGGCGGAGAAGATTATTCACGACCTCTATAATGTGGGTGTGGATGCGCTGATAGTGCAAGATATGGGCATTTTGCAATTGTCACTGCCGCCCATAGAGCTGCATGCCAGCACGCAGACCGACAATCGTACGCCCGAGAAGGTGCGCTTCCTGCAAGAGGTGGGCTTCCGACGTGTGGTGCTGGCTCGAGAACTGTCGCTGTCTGAAATTACGGCCATCCATCAAGCCACTTCGGTGGAGTTGGAGGCGTTTGTACATGGAGCCCTCTGCGTGAGCTACAGCGGCCAGTGCTATATGAGCGCCGCAGCCACGGGCCGTAGCGCCAACCGCGGTTGCTGCGCGCAATACTGCCGTTTGCCCTATTCGCTCTACGATGCTACGGGTCGTAAGTTAGCCGCCGACAAGCATTTGCTGTCTCTCAAAGATATGGACCGCTCCGACTATTTACAAGAGATGATAGAAGCGGGCGTGACTTCTTTCAAGATTGAAGGGCGCCTGAAGGAAGTGGAGTATGTGAAGAATATCACTGCCTACTACCGCCAGCGTCTGGATGCAATATTGGATGGTAAAAACGATTGGCAGAGAGCGTCTTACGGCAAAACGACGTTCTTCTTTACTCCCAATCCTGAAAAGACATTCCATCGCGGCAAGACCGACTATTTCCTGCATGGTGAGCGCGGCGACATAGCCTGCTTTGACACGCCGAAGTCGGTGGGCGAGTTTGTGGGCAAAGTGACAAAACTGCGCCCCGACTCGTTTGAGGTGGATGGCAGCCAGGAGCTGCACAATGGCGACGGCCTCTGCTTCGTAGCACCTGGCGGTGGCATGACGGGCTTTCGTGTCAACAGTGTCGAAGGCCGCCTGGTGAAGCCAGCGCAAATGCCTGAACAGTTGTCTGTTGGTACCGACTTGTATCGCAATTATGACCATCAGTTTATGAAGTTGCTGGCGGGCAAAAGTGCCGAGCGCAAGATAGGGGTGAAGATGCTGTTACAGGAAGCGCCGCAAGGCTTTTCGTTGACACTAACCGCTGCAAAAAAAAGTGTTACTCAAGAGCTTATTTGCGACAAGCAACTTGCCCAACAGCCCGAGAAAGCGATGGATACCTTGAAAACGACTTTGCTCAAGGTGGGTAATACGCCATTTGAAGTGGAAGATATTGATACACAGTTGTCTAACGCGTGGTTTCTGCCCAACTCGCAAGTGGCCGATCTGCGCCGCCGAGCCACCGATGCGCTGGAAGAATTGTTGTCGCAACCGCACCTCTCGCCCGATGTCCAGTTGCCCTCCGACAGCACCGCCATCTATCCTGAAAATACGCTGACCTACCTCGGCAATGTGATGAACAACCAAGCCGCCGACTTTTACCGCCAACATGGCGTGGTGAAGGTTCTGCCAGCCTACGAACAGAAGCCCGTACCTGGCGCCGTGCTGATGTTCTGCAAGCATTGCATACGTTACGCATTAGGGCATTGTAAGAGGCAACAAGCTGCTTCAGATGACAAGTGGCAAGAACCGTTGTTTTTGCAATACAAAGACCGTCGTTTCCAGTTGGAATTCGATTGTAAAAAATGCATTATGATGGTGAAATCTATGTGATGAAAAATACCCCTTTGAATTGTTTTTTTTATTCATTACAACAATATTATTCCGTATATTTGCAATCTTTAAAAATCCCTTATAATATGGAAATCAAGCAATATATTGAAACCAACAAGGAGAGATTTCTTGAAGAATTGTTCTCCCTAATTCGTATTCCTTCAATTAGTTCGCAGGCCGAGCACAAAGGCGACATGGTACGTTGTGCCGAGCGTTGGAAAGAACTGATACTGGCCGCTGGCGCTGATCGTGCCGAGGTGATGCCCACTGATGGCAATCCTGTGGTGTATGGCGAAAAAATAGTGGACCCCGCCGCCAAGACGGTGCTCGTTTACGGTCACTACGACGTGATGCCTGTGGACCCCGTGGAACTGTGGCATACAGACCCGTTTGAACCGGTCATCAAAGACGGCAAGATTTGGGCTCGCGGTGCCGACGACGATAAAGGTCAGTCGTTTATGCACGCCAAGGCCTTTGAAACGATGTTGCAGACTGGCAATCTGCCTTGCAATGTGAAGTTTATGCTCGAAGGTGAAGAGGAGATAGGTTCAGGTAGCTTGGCCAAATGGATTGTGGTGAACAAGGACCTTGTGAAAGCCGATATTATCTTGGTTTCCGATACCAGCATGATTGCTTCCGATGTGCCTTCCATCACGACGGGCTTGCGCGGCCTGGCTTATTGGCAGATTGAAGTCACCGGTCCCAATGCCGACCTGCATTCTGGCATTTTTGGCGGCTCTGTGGCCAACCCGCTCAACACGCTGTGCGAGATGATTAGCAAGTGCATGGATGCCGACAACCATATCACCATTCCTCATTTTTACGATGATGTGGTGGAATGTTCTGCCCGTGAGCGCAAGCTGCTCAATATGGCACCCTATAGTGAAGAGGAATACAAGGAAAGTGTTGGTGTGAAGGCGTTGCGCGGCGAGAAAGGCTACACCAAAATCGAGCAGGTGGGCATCCGTCCTACTTTCGACCTGTGCGGCATGTGGGGCGGCTATACGGCCGAAGGCTCCAAGACCGTGCTGCCGTCGAAAGCCTACGCTAAGTTGTCGTGCCGCTTGGTGCCCAATCAGGACCATGAGAAGATTGCCGAGCTGGTGAAAAACTATTTTGAGGAGAATGCTCCTGATTATGTGGACGTGAAGGTAACGCCGATGCACGGTGGTCAAGCCTACGGATGTCCTACCGACCATCCCGCCTACAAGGCTGCTGAGGCCGCCTATATGGACACTTATGGCAAGTTGGCCATCCCGATGCGCAGCGGTGGCAGTATTCCCATCATTTCCACCTTCGAGAAAGTGCTGGGCATCAAATCTATCCTGATGGGTTTCGGCTTAGGTGAAGATGCTATCCACTCGCCGAACGAGAATTACCGCCTCGAGCATTTCTACAAAGTCATTGAGACAATTATCC
>JAEERB010000032.1 GCA_016285615.1 Bacteroidales bacterium | reverse complement strand
TGATGGCGAGTATATCCATGATACAAAGCGGCTTGAGGTGCGCGAGGACTTCTGGCACGCCGCTCCGATACTCTTTTCTATGTTTGGTCGCCGTATTGTGGTGACCAACCAGCAGGGCATCGATAAAGGATTATGTACGGCAGAGCAAGTGGCTGTGGTGCATCAATATATGCAGGAATTATTGGCAGATAAAGGTCTGCGTCTGGATGCGATCTATTGCTGTCCGCACCGCGATGGGGCTGGCTGTGGCTGCCGCAAACCCGATACCGGCATGGCACTGATGGCACAGCGCGATTTTCCCGAGATTGATTTCTCTAAGTCGGTGATGATAGGTGATAGCTTGACCGATGTGATGTTTGGCCGTCGTTGTGGGATGACTACAGTATTGCTGCATGCTCAGGGTGAAGTGTCGGTTGAGGAAAAGGAGAATGCCGATTATATTGTTCCTTCATTAATGGATTTTGTAAAGTTAGTGTCATGATGATGAAACTGCTTTTCTGGCTGATATTGTATCCGTTATCGCTACTGCCGATGCCGGTGCTCTACTTTATTGCCTGGCTGTTTTATCTGCTCAACTATTACATTATCCGCTATCGTAGAACGGTGATTGTTCAGAACCTGGAACGCTCTTTCCCTGAAAAATCGCCTAAAGAGATTGCCAAATTAACACGCCAGTATTATCATCATTTGTCTCAGTTGGCAGCCGAGATGCTGAAAATGCTCACACTCAGTCGCCGCCAGTTGGCTAAACGCTACTATTGTGCTAATCCTGAGGTTGTTAATAAGTATTTTGAACAAGGTAAAAGTGTGATACTGATGTCATCGCATTACAACGACTGGGAATGGATGGTGCTTAGTCTCGACAGCCAGTTCAAACACCATGGAGTAGGAGTGGGCAAACCCAATAGCAACAAGGATTTCGAAAAACTGATCAATCGGGCGCGTACCCGCTACGGCACCGAGGTGGTCTTTGCTGATACGGTGCGCGAAACGTTCGAGCGTTACGAGTCGCAGCATGTTCCTGTGGCCTACATGATGCTGTCCGACCAGTCGCCGTCCAATCCTCATAAGAGTTTTGGCACAATGTTCCTCAACCAGCCCTCTTGTATGTTGTACGGTGCCGAGCATTTTGCCAAAAAATATAATCTTCCTGTGGTTTATTACCAGGTGATAAAAGATAGGATAGGACATTATCATCTTGAATTGGAATTGATTACCGAGAATCCTGTGGATACGGAATACGGGTATATTACCAAACGTTATGTGGCATTGTTGGAGCAGACCATACGGCAAAATCCGCCGTTCTGGCTCTGGAGTCACCGTCGCTGGAAACATACCCCTGACCATATTGACGGATAATCGGCACTGAAATAGAGATAACGAGATATTATGGGAGAAGATTTGCACTTGATTTCTGATTTGGCGCTCATTTTGATATCTGCTGGTATTATTACCATCATTTTCAAACTGTTGAAGCAGCCATTGGTATTGGGATATATTGTGGCTGGCGTCATTGTGGGCCCACATTTCAATGTTTTTCCCACTGTTATCGAAACGCAAAGCATTGAAGTCTGGTCAGAGATAGGTATTATCTTCCTTCTGTTTGCCTTAGGACTTGAATTTAGCTTCAAGAAACTGTTCTCAGTGGGCAGTACGGCATTCATTACGGCAGGTGCTGAGATCTTGCTGATGTTTGTGATTGGCTTTTTCTCGGGTTATCTGCTCGACTGGTCTCCGATGGAAAGTATCTTCCTCGGCGGTATGCTGGCGATGTCTTCCACCACGATTATTATCAAGGCGTTTGATGATTTGGGCTTAAAACGGGAGAAGTTCGCCGACATAACGATGGTGATTCTCATCATCCAGGATATTGTAGCCATTGTGATGATGGTGTTGCTGTCAACGGCAGCCGTAAGCCAGAAATTTTCAGGTTTGGAGATGCTGAACTGCATTCTAAAACTGATATTCTTCCTTATCTTGTGGTTTGTTGTGGGTATTTCGGTTATTCCGACCTTCTTCCGCAAGGCGAAAAAATATATCAACGACGAGACCTTGCTCATCATTTCCATTGGTCTCTGTTTTGGTATGGTGGCGTTTGCCAATTATGTGGGTTTCTCCTCCGCTCTCGGTGCGTTTGTGATGGGTTCAATTCTTTGCGAAACGACTGAAGGTCATAACATTGTGAAGCTTACGAAAGGTATTAAAGACCTGTTTGGCGCTATCTTTTTCGTGTCGGTGGGCATGATGGTCGATCCGCATATTTTGGTTGAATATTGGGGCACAATTCTGGTACTCACGCTGATTACGCTGGTTGTGAAGGCGTTGGTATCGTCTGCGGGTGTGCTCATTGCAGGCGAATCGCTGAAAACGTCCTTGCAGACGGGCTTCAGCCTAGCGCAGATAGGAGAGTTTGCTTTCATCATCGCTTCGTTGGGCGTGTCGCTCAAGGTGCTCAATCCGTTCATCTATCCCGTCATCGTGGCTGTGTCGGTCATCACTACCTTCACTACGCCGTACTGCATTCGTTTTGCCGTGCCTTTCTACAACTGGCTTGACCGTCGCTTGTCGCCTGCCTCAAAAGCCAAATTGGATAATTACAAGCTTGTAAGTTCGTCTTCTATCGTGAGTGATGAGTGGAAGGCGATTATCACGAAAACCATGACGCGTACTTTGGTCTTTTTAGTGATGTGTATCGCCATCATCCTTGTGTCATTCCGCTATTTTTATCCATTTGTATTCGATAAATTATCGGAAACAATTCCTATCTCAGTGTGCAATGTGCTGAATGCTGTGGTGACTTTAATTGCTTTGGCTCCGTTCCTCTATGGCTTGATGACAAACAAACACTCGACGCAGGAACTCTATTCGCAGTTGTGGCGCAAAAACCGTTTTAACCGAATCATCATTGTTACTTGGACACTTCTGCGTATTTTCATCGCCTGTGTCTTTGTGATGTTAGTGCTCTCCAAATCGTTCAAATTCACTCGGTTTGTCATTATTATCATCGCCATCTTTATCGCTTTCTTCATTCTTTTCTCGCAAAGAGCCCTGAGGCGGTATGTCTCTTTTGAGGATAATTTCTTGGCCAATTTGTCGGCTAATGATGCTGAAAGAACTGAGGAACACGATGATTTGAAATAAAATATTGTGTGATAATTATTTAGAAAATAATGCGCTTGAATAAGGTCGTTTTCTCGATTTTTTGTGTTACATGCTTGTTGACAGCATGTCATAAAAACGATTTTGCTACTTTGTCGGTGGATGTGTCGTGCGCCACGCAAGGTTTTGTCGTTCAATATGGTTTTGAAGATAAAAATGTGGAGCAAATGGTAGCAGGAAATGTTTTTCATGGCGAAGAAGTGCGTGTTCCCATCGGTACAAAGGTGACGGCATTGGCTCAAGCTACAGGCACCCACTCGCAAATTACACTCTCTGTTCTTAAAAACGGGAAGGTCGTCAAGACAGCAACAGATACAGGCGACTATTGTCTGGTGCGATGTGAGGTGATGTTTTAGCAATTTTCTTATATTTGCACCTCAAATTATTACGCTATGTTAAGCTTGTATGTGAAAGAAATAAAGGCCTACTTGAGTTCCATTCTCGGTTATGTCTTTATTGGTGTGTTTCTGATAGTTACAGGGCTTTTCCTGTGGGTTTTCCCCAACATTAACAATGTGTTGTACTCTGGTTTGGCCGATTTGCAGGGACTGTTCAATCTGTCGCGCTTCCTTTTCCTCTTCTTGGTGCCCGCCATTACGATGCGCTCGTTTGCGGAGGAAAAACGCCAAGGTACGATGGAACTGTTGCTTACTAAGCCTATCTCCGACACTCAGATTATTCTGGCTAAGTTCCTCTCTTGCTTGACTTTGTTGGCCATCGCACTGCTGCCGACGCTCATCTATATCATCTCCGTTTATAACTTGGGCGCCACGCCCGGCAATATCGACATGGGCAGCACTTGGGGTTCATACCTCGGTCTGTTACTGTTAGGTTCGGCTTTCATCTCCATCGGCATCTTTGTCTCCAGCCTGACTAATAATCAGATTGTGGCATTCATCCTGTCGGCGGCTCTCTGTTTCATTCTCTACTTCGGCTTCGAATTTATCTACTCCTTTGATGCACTTGGCTCGTTCGGCTATTTTGTCAAAACTATCGGTATCGACCATCATTATACTGCTATCAGCAAGGGAGTTGTCGATTCCCGCGACTTGATTTACTTTTTAAGTCTTATATTCGTGTTCTTGTTTTCTACACGTATCGTGCTCATCAGTAGAAAATGGTAAAAATATCGGCTATGAAAACTAAGGAAATGTCTAATAATCAGTCTTCTGAAAATAAAAATAGTCAGCGCTTTAAGAAATCAGCGCTCATTTCATTGGCCGCTACCATCATGATTCTGGTGGCTGTGAACATCCTTTCGTCGTTCCTGTTCTTCCGCATAGATCTTACCAAAGACAAACGCCATTCATTGTCAAAATCGACTATCGAGCTGCTGAAAGGTCTTGAGGATAAAGTGTATGTGAAGGTTTACCTGAAAGGGGATAACCAGCCTGCCGATTACCAGTTGTTTGCGGAGAAGGTGCGCGAGATGCTGCAGGAATTTAGAAGCTATTCCAACAATCTCTATTTCGAATTTATCAATCCTATTGAAGGTAAGAGCAAAGAGGAATCGAATGCCATTTTTGCAGAGTTCTACAAGAAAGGATTGCAACCTATCCCTATCAGTAAAGAGGATGCAGGCGGTTTTTCCACCCATTATGTGGTGCCAGGCGCCATGATTACTTACAAGAACAACGAATATCCCGCCACATTGGTGGTAGCCGATCCCAGTGGCATGGACTGGTTGGAGTATTCTATCCAGGAGTTGGAATATAATCTGGTGGCATCTATTCGTAAACTGGTGAAACCCAAGAAATTGAAAGTGGCCTTTTTGGACGGACACGGCGAGTTGGATTTCATCAACACCTCGTGGGTGGCTTGGCAGTTGCAGCGTTTCTACTCGGTTGAGCGTGTCTCTATTGATGGAAGAATTAATGCCTTACGTGAGATTGATTTGAAAGATTCGGTTACAAAGGAAGTGGAAATCTTAGGTAACAAGTATGATGTGCTCATTGTAGCTCAGCCCACGCAGCCGTTCCGCGATAAGGATAAGTATATTATTGACCAACATATTATGAATGGTGGCAAGGTGCTCTGGCTGATTGACCAGACCACGGCATCCATGGACAGCCTGCAGAACCAGGCCGAGTGCTTCGCCATGCCGCGCAACCTACGCCTCGACGAGATGTTCTTCAAATATGGTGTGCGTATCAATGCCAATGTGGTGCAAGACCTTAATTGTCAAACTATTCCTATTGGTGTTGGACAGATGGGCGACAAGACCCAATACAAGTATATGGCTTATCCGTATGCTATCAAGGTGGCCAACTTTACCGATCATCCGATTGTGCGCAAGATGAAGGAGATAAAGTCCGATTTTGCCAGTACCATCGACTTTGTTGGTCCCGAAGACCGACTGAAGAAAACGGTGCTGATGACCACTTCAGAGCGTACCAAGCTGGTGCCTACGCCTGCCATCGTGACGCTGATGGTGGCTCGCTCGGTGCCCAATATGGAAGAGTTTGCCTTCAAGTACAAGCCGCTGGCAGTGCTGGTCGAGGGCGTCTTCCGCTCGGCATACGACGGTATCCTGCCTATCGAGTTTGACACTATCAAGCAACTGGGCTTCAAGAGCGAAAGTGTGCCTACACGCCAGATTTTTGTGTCCGATGGTGACATTATCCGCAATTTTATCGATAAGAACAACCAACCTTATCCAGCAGGTTACGATCGCTATACTGGTACGATGTACGACAATAGCGAGTTTATTATGAACTGTGTCAATTACTTATGCGCTGATGACGACCTGCTTCAAATCCGTTCCAAGAATTTGAAAATCGGTTCCTTGAATCCGACTAAGGTAAAGAACCAAAAACATTTCTACGCTGTCATCAATATCGTAATACCTCTCGCTATCATTGCCATTATGGGCATTGTGCTGATTATTTTGCGCAAGGTAAAATATGGGAAGAGGAGAGATGAGAAATAAGCATTATTAGACGCGGCATGCCGCGTCTTTTTTTTTGAATTCTAAATCTGTTCTTTGAACTTTGTTCTTTTTTATTGTTGTACCGCGCAGAACCTGTAGTACGCTCCGTGTGCTTCCATCAGCTCTTCGTGTGTGCCGCGTTCCACGATGCGACCGTTTTCAATGAAAAGAATAAGGTTGGCCTTGCGGATGGTTGACAGTCGGTGAGCGATGACAATAGCGGTGCGGTTGTGCATCAGTTCTTGCAAGGCGGTTTGCACAATGTGTTCCGACTCGGTGTCGAGGGCGGAGGTGGCCTCGTCGAGGATGAGTACTTCGGGATTTTTTAGCACGGCGCGGGCAATGCTGAGCCGTTGCCGCTGACCGCCCGAAAGTTTCATGCCACGGTCGCCGACAATGGTGTCGTAGCCATTTTCCATCTCCATAATAAAGTCGTGGGCATGCGCTACTTTGGCGGCCTGTTCCACCATTTCGCGGGTCACATTCTCCATGCCGAAGGCAATGTTGTTGTGAATGGTATCGTTGAAGAGGGTGACATCTTGGTTAACGATGCCGAAAAGTCCGCGCAAATCGCTGATTTTTAATTGTCTGCTATCAATGCCGTCCACCAAAATCTCGCCTTGCTGGATGTCGTAGAAACGTGGCAGCAAATCTACAATGGTGGACTTGCCACTGCCAGATGCGCCCACCAGCGCGATGAATTCGCCTTTGTGCAGCGTGAAGTTGATATCATGAAGCACCTCTTCGTTTTCCTTATAGGCAAAAGAGACATGGCGATATTCAATCTCTTTTTCTAATTTGTTGATGCGTATGGGATCAGCCACTTCTTCAATGACCTCGTCGCCATCCAGAATCTGATATATGCGTTGTGCCGAGGCCATGCCTTTTTGGACGGTGTAAATAGAGGATACCAAGGTCTTGGCCGGCTGGATGAGGCGCGAGAAAATGAGGATAAACATCATGAAGATTTCGGCTGGGATGTTGCCACCGGAATTGAGCACCATGCGACTGCCAATAAAGAGAATCACGGTTAGTGCAACGATACATAAGATTTCGATGAGAGGAGAGCCTAACTCGGTGATGCGGAATATCTTACGATGTAACTTGTAGAACTTTTCGTCTTCGGCTTTGAACTGTTCGTCAGCCAGGTCGATGGCGTTATAGCCCTTGATAATCTTCAGTCCGCCAATACTCTCTTCAAAAATGGAACTCATGTGTCCTAGAATCTCTTGTGCATTTACAGAATTGCGCTTGATACTTTTGCCGATGATGGCAATAAGGTATCCCACCAGCGGCAGAATCAGCAAACTGACCAGTGTGAGAGGGGCGCTGATTTTGAACAGGGCAATCATGTAGAGGATGATGAGAAACGGGTCGCGGCAGAGCGATTGCAGGGTGGAAATAATCGACCATTCCACTTCTTGTACATCCGAGCCCATGCGGTTGAGAATGTCGCCGCGCCGTTCTTGCGAATAGAACGATAGAGGCAGGACAATAATCTGATGGTAAATGTCTTTGCGCAAATTTTTGAGGAAGCCTGCGCGTACAGGGGCGAGGGCGTACATGGCCATGTAGCGGAAGAAATTCGACAAGAGCGAGAGGATGACCATGCTGACAGCAACATAGAGCAGTGCATAGACCTTGCCGCTGTGGGCGATGATTTCACCCATGTAGTAGTTGAAGGTGCCAATGATTGCGTCTAAGGTGAAAGCGAAATCGGGTTTGGCCGCCATCTGCTCGGCATGGCCGAAAAGCACCGATAAGAACGGTGCAATCATGGTGAACGAGAAGAGCGAGAAGAAGGCATAGAGGATGTTGGCAACGACAATGGCTGCAATATTTTTCCCGAAAGGGGAGAGATATTTGAGCAGGCGTTTCAACAAATTCATAATTCTGACACTCAGTTGGTTAATTCATGCCGCCGTCGCAAACAAGTACCTGCCCCGTTACGTAGGCCGACAGGTCGGAAGCGAGGAACAGGGCTGCATTGGCCACGTCGCGAGGTTGTCCTATCCGTCGCAGTGCGATTTTCTTCAGGTAGGCCTCTTTGATGTCGTCAGGGATGGCTTGTGTCATCTCCGTATCAATGAAACCCGGTGCAATGGCATTGCAACGGATGCTTCTACTGCCGATTTCTTGCGCCACTGACTTGGTAAAACCGATGATGCCCGCTTTGGAGGCGGCATAGTTGGCCTGGCCGGCATTGCCCGAAATCCCCACAATGGAACTTAGGTTGATGATAGAGCCGGCGCGTTGCTTCAGCATATAAGTTTGCACGGCTTTGGTGAAATTGAACACCGACTTGAGGTTGATGTTGATGACGGCATCCCAGTCCTCTTCTTTCATGCGCATCAACAGTGTGTCGCGGGTGATACCGGCGTTATTGACCAGAATATCTATTCGTTGGAAATCCTCAATCACTTTCTTGACAGTTGCTTCCGAAGTCTCAAAGGAGGATGCGTCGGAAAGGTAAAAGCGTGCTTTTCCGCCCCATTGCTCCAGCTCGGCCAACAGATTGTCAGTGGGCTCGTGACGAGCCGTTATAGCGACATTGGCGCCCTGTTCGGCAAAAGTCATGGCAATCTCTCTGCCGATACCTTTCGTGGCACCGGTGATAAGCGCAGTTTTTCCAGCTAATAGGTTGGTGTTCATTGGCTTGTATCTTAGAATTTGATGAAGATATTGGTGGTGGATAAATCACCGACAGGTGCTGATACCGAATAGGTGAAGACCTTGGCCTCGGTCAGCGCGCTGCGTTTGTGCGATTTGTCCATAAATGGTGATATCTTGTTGTTATCCTGATTGTTAAAGAAGAAGAACTCTA
Source organism: Bacteroidales bacterium (assembly GCA_016285615.1). The sequence goes on along the minus strand of JAEERB010000032.1, from coordinate 10,870 downwards.
TGTTGTTGTCCGTGGGCATGTTGTTTTTGGAAACCTTGTAGTACGGATTGTTCAAAATAGTGTTGGCGAGGATGGCACTGACATACGATTTGAGCGCTGTAATGCTATTGGCAAAGATGTAATAGCCGTGATATTCAGTGAAATATGTCATGTCAGCATGCTGGTGAAATGTCGATAACGGTGTGGTAATAGGAGCCAATCCCGCTTTGCAGAGGTCAAAATGCTTGAAATGGACAATCGAGTCGGGAGTCTGGTCTTCCGCTAATAGCTGCTCGCTCTTGATGATGTTAGTGTCGGCAGGAACAGCAAAGTAGTAGTAGGTGAGGGTGTCTTTAGAGATGGAGAACAAGAACGACGAAGTCGGCTGCACTTTGTCCCAGGAAGCGAGCGAAGCATTCTCAGTAGGAAATAGACTGGCCATTTGCTTTCTGAAAACATCCGGCTCTGGCGTGTGCATGCTGTAGTAAAAGTTGGCGTTGAACGGCAAGATGTCGGTGGGCATCTCATCGTCTGTAGGCTGGTCGGTGAGCTTGGTAAGGAAAGGCTCGGTGGCCAGTGTGTAGCCGTCAAGATGGATTTCATTGTCGGAGATGCGTATTTGAAATGCAGACCATTTGGCTATGTTCTTGATTTTGAGGAATTCATCGCGATAATCTTCGGCAATCATGTTCGCCATTGGATCGGCATAGCGCTCGTGGTTGATAATCAGCCAGTCTTGCTTGGTGTTCTTTTCCGTAATGGAGTACAACTGTTTGAATTGCTTGTCGGAGAGAAGGTTGTGTGGATGGCGTAGTTTGGCGATAGACTGTTTCAGTAGATCCACATCTTCCGATGCTGCAAAGATGTTGTTATGTAGAACGAAGTTAAATTTCTTATAATGAGTGCCGTAGCTGTAGATTTGCGTGTTCTCAAACGAAACGTAATTGCGCGGGTCGATCTTGAGTGTCTTCAGCAATTCTTTGAAGATACGCTCGTCCATACGGGTGGAGAAAAGCAGCACCATGCGCTCGTTTTTGAGATGGCCTGAGATAATGGCGCTCAGGTTCGACTCAAGTTGGCTTTTGTCCACAAATGACTGGAAGCCAGGGAAGGCATCAAAAGAAAACAGTTCGTCCAAATACTTCTTGGTGGCCAGTGCCGACTTGACGAAGTTGGGATTGTTGTTAATCTCAAAAACAAAAGCGGCGTCTTCTGGGACCGTCTCAATCAATTTGGCGTTGTTCTGCCGGAAGAAATTGTGGTAGAGGATAATGCCGATACCCATAATCAGAATACCCAATATGGTCAGCGTCACCAGCCACCATCTCCGGCTGTCCTGCGGATATTGTTTCATCAGGTGCTATTCTTTATCTTCCTTTTTCTCTTCGGAAGCGTTTTCTACATCAATTAACTTGTGCTCTATCAGGATATTATACCAACTGAAGACTTTCTTCATATTGGAAACATAGACTCTCTCACGGTCGTAGTCGGGCAATATCTCGGCAAAGTATTTCTTCATCTGTTCGTTGTCCATTTTTTCAGGAAGGGCAGCGCCGTTTTCCTTGGTGTAGATGGCTTGAAGAACCTTAACCAATGGAATATCATTGTCTTCTGTGAAAATAGAGATGTTGTCCAGCGTGGAAACACCATCGTGCGAGAAAGCGGGGATTCTTTTGCCGTCGTTGAGCGATTCAACAATAAAACTGGTTTTGTTTTGGGAGATCAGTTTGTAAAGTCCGCTTTTGCCGGTGATAGATAAAATTTTGCTTAAGTCCATTTTCTTTTGCTTTAATTGGTTATTGGTTAAATGGTTATGTGTTTAATAATAAATGATTTCTCGAATTCGTTGGAAGGCAATATTGCCCAATTTGGTAATCTCTTCGCAAGTCCAGTTGCCGTGATCATCGTGCTGGCTGTAAATATAAACCTCCTGCATGTCATGGCGTCGGTCTTCAAATATTTTCTTCAGTAGGCGTCCTTCATTGTCATACTCTTTGAAAGTGTATTCTATCAGATCGCCACCGCTCTTGAATACGCGTCGGTTCACTTCATCGCCGTAGTTGTCGTATTCTATCGTGATGTATTTGAAGGGCTTGCCGTTCGGTTCATACTCGTCAATGCGCGTCACGAGGCCGTGCTCGTCATATTGTACGGTGTTGCGCAGACTGTAACTGTCGAATTGCTGGTTGATCTCGATAGCATTGCCTTTGCCGTCAGTCTTGTAGGAGATGTGCAATAGGAGAGTGTCGTTCCGATAGTGTTTCTCGCCAACTTTGAAATGGTTGATATCGTATTCGTAAAGACACGACTCAAGCAGCTTGCCGTGCTGGTCGCGTTCTTCCCATTTCAACTCGCGAGCATTGCCGTCGTAAGTAACCTGGCGCACCGTCAGCGTGTCGCCCTTTTCAGATAAGGTAATGACAGAGGTGAGATAGCCGTCGGCGCTGTATCGCTGAATGGATTGCGACACCATCTGACCGTTTTCTTTCAAAGTGTCGGTAGGGGCATAGGCATAGACCGTCTGCTTTATCTCTTTTACTTGCCCAAAGATGTGATTGCGTTGAAGATGTGTTTTCTCAATGTCGGGCGTAATCACGATTTCCTGCATTTTCTGGCGTCGGCAGGCCTGCTGGGAGCATGATAGCAGCACAAGCATCAAAATGAAGGAAAATGTTCTCGCAATACGCATCTTCTACTTGTATTTAAACTGCAAAAATAACAAAAAATCACAGACGATGAGGATGTGGGCGAATAATTATTAAACGCCATCTTTTTTGGCAAAATGGTGTTTCTTTTTTCCGTATGTTTGCGCAGAAATTTATAAAAACACAATAAAATGAACAACATGGTTTTAGAACAGTTGAAAGCTTCGGAAGCTTTATTGGAAGGGCATTTTCTCCTTTCATCAGGACGTCATAGTAACCGTTATTGCCAGTGTGCCAAATTGTTGCAATATCCCGATCGTGCAGAGAAAGTGCTGGCAGTAGTGGCCGAGAAACTGAAAGGTATGAAGATTGATATGGTTGTTGGACCGGCTATGGGCGGCATTATCGTGGCCTACGAACTGGGTCGCCAACTGGGTGTTCCTGCCATCTTCACCGAGAGAGTTGACGGCGTGATGACACTGCGTCGCGGTTTTGAGGTGAAACCTGGTCAAAAACTGCTGATTACCGAAGATGTGGTGACTACTGGCAAGTCGTCGCTCGAGACTATCGAAGTGCTGAAATCGTATGGCGCTGAAGTTGTTGGCATCGCCTGCATCGCCGACCGCAGTGCACAGCCGCTGCCGTATCCTGTTTTCGGTGCCGTCAAGTTGAACATCGAAAGCTGGGAAGCCGCCGATTGTCCGCTTTGCAAAGAGGGAAAACCCTATGTGAAGCCCGGTAGCCGTGCCATCAAATAATTTTCTTTTAAACTGAATATAATGAGAATCAAGTATATATGGCTGCTTGTGGTAGCGTGTCTGTTGGTGTCATGCGACAAATCAAAAAACAAGGATCCCGAAACGACGCCTGCCATTGAAAAGCCCGCTTTTGATGCCGATTCAGCCTTTGCCTTTGTGAAAGCCCAGACTGACTTCGGTCCGCGTACGCCTGGTAGTGAGGCGCACAGCTCTTGTGCCACTTACCTGAAAGAGCAGCTGGCTGCCTTTTGTGACACCGTGATTGTGCAGCCTTTCACAACCACCACTTACGATGGCAAAAAGTGGTCAGCACAGAACATCATAGGCTCCTTCGCACCAGAGAAGAACAAGCGAGTGCTGCTGGGTGCCCATTGGGATTCGCGTCCCATGGCCGACCATGACCCGGACCCCGCCAAACGTACTCAGCCGATTGATGGCGCCAACGACGGTGCCAGTGGTGTGGGCGTTCTGCTCGAAGTGGCTCGCCAACTGCAGCAAAAGAACCCCGCCATCGGTGTGGATATCATTTTTTTCGACATGGAGGACTACGGCACGCCCTCGTCGGAAAATATCCCCGGCGACTGGTGGTGCTTGGGTGCGCAGTACTGGACCAACCATCTGCATCGTCCCGATTATCATGCCGACTTCGGCATCCTGTTAGATATGGTGGGTGGCGAGAATCCGACCTTCTATCACGAAGGCTTTTCGTCGTATTATGCGCATAATATCGTTTCCAAAGTGTGGGGTACGGCTTATCGCCTCGGCTATGGCGACTACTTTATCAATAATGGCGCCAATCCTATCACCGACGACCATTACTATGTTATTAGAAATACTGGCATTAGAATGATCGACATTATCCATCAGGATAACAAGACGGGCACAGGTTTCGGCTATGTTTGGCATACGACGCAGGACAATATCTCGCACATTCGTAAGGAATCGTTAGCAGCCGTGGGCACTACAGTTCTGGCGGTTATTTATGATGAAAAAGAGTAGGGGACTGATACATTCTTAAAGATTATAATGTATATTTGCAATCCGATTTTTAACCAAAAACATTAAAACATCATATTATGTACAACAATTTTCAAGCACATCTGCAAAAAGAATTGGCTGACATAGAAAATGCCGGCTTATACAAAAACGAACGTATCATCGTTTCTCCTCAAAGCGGTGAAATTACATTGGCTAACGGTAAGAAAGTGTTGAACTTCTGTGCCAACAACTACCTCGGCCTGGCCAATAACAAACAACTTATTGAGGCTGCTAAAGAGGCTCTTGATACTCACGGCTACGGTATGGCTTCCGTAAGATTCATCTGCGGCTGCTCTGATTTGCACAAACAACTCGAAAAGAAAATCGCTGAATTCTTCGGCACTGAGGATACCATCCTCTACGCTGCTTGCTTCGATGCTAACGGCGGTGTTTTCGAACCTCTGCTCACCGATCAGGATGCCATCATCTCCGACGCTTTGAACCACGCTTCTATCATCGACGGCGTTCGTCTTTGCAAGGCTGTTCGCTATCGTTATAAAAATGCCGACATGGCCGATTTGGAAGAACAGCTGAAAGCCGCTCAGGCACAGCGTTTCCGCCTCATCGTTACCGACGGCGTCTTCTCAATGGACGGCAACGTGGCTCCGCTGGATAAGATTTACGAACTGGCCAACAAGTACGACGCTATGGTCATGGTTGACGAATCGCACTCTGCTGGTGTGGTTGGTCGTACCGGACGTGGCGTTACTGAACAATACAACCTGCGTGGCAAAATCGAAATCCTGACCGGTACGCTGGGTAAGGCTTTCGGTGGCGCTATTGGTGGTTTCACAACTGGTAAGAAGGAAATCATTGACATGCTGCGTCAACGTTCGCGTCCTTACCTGTTCTCCAACTCTATTCCTCCTATGGTAGCCGCTGCTGGCTGCAAGATGGTGGATATGATGTCGGCAACCAACGAACTGCAAGACAAACTGCACGCTAACACGGCATACTTCGTAGAGAAGATGAAAGCTGCCGGTTTCGACATCAAACCTACGCAGTCGGCTATTTGCGCCGTTATGCTCTACGACGCCAAACTGTCGCAAGTAATGGCTGCCAAACTGCAAGAGGAAGGTATCTATGTAACTGGTTTCTACTATCCCGTTGTTCCTAAAGATCAGGCTCGTATCCGTGTACAGATCTCCGCTGCTCACGAAACCGAACACCTCGACAAATGTATTGCCGCCTTCACCAAGGTTGGTAAGGAACTGGGCGTGTTGAAATAAAAAGAACACCAATCCGTGAATTTGTTTGTAGAGACGGGGCGCGCCCCGTCTCTACATTTTTATCCATAAACCTATGATAAAAAACATCATTTTCGACTTGGGCGGTGTCATCTTCGACATACGCTATGAGAATGTGCCAGAGGCCTTTGCCCGTCTTGGCGTTACTGATTTCGACAAACTCTACACCCAGCAGGCACAAAGCGATGCCATCGACTTGTTTGAGGAAGGGAAGATGTCGGTGCCCGACTTCCGCAACTATATCCGCACCATTGCCGGTGGCGTGCCGCTGACCGACCAGCAGATCGACGAGGCGTGGAATTCCATCATGGGCGACATTCCCGTAGAAAGGGTAGAGATGCTGAAAGAGGTGCGCAAGAAGTATCGCATTTTCCTCTTCAGCAATTCCAACAAGTTGAACTGTGACCAGTTTCGTGAAGATATGCGCCAAAAATTTGGCTACGACATTTTCGATACGCTATTCGAAAAAGCCTATTTCTCGCAAGATATCCATTACCGAAAACCCAATGTGGAAGCCTTCCAGTTTGTGCTGCGTGATGCCGGTATCGACCCTACTGAGACGCTCTTTATTGATGATACCGTGCGTCACATCGAGGGGGCCAAGAAGTGCGGCCTGCATACCCACTTGCTCACCAAAGATGAGGAGATAGTGACGTACATAAAAGAAAATCTGTAGCCGCAGGCTACAGATTTTCAGTCTAATGGAGTTTTATTTCTTACAGGACTATATGTCCGTCGGCGTCAAACCGCACCGTGCGCATCACTTTTTCTCTGCCTTCGGTGGTGCGTTCTAATTTGTAGATCATATAGTCGCCATCCTCGAAGAATGATTTCCAAGAGTTTCTTTTAGCGTCAATGGCCATGATGGAAGTCTCGAATTTTGAGTGGGCTTCTGCATCGGTGGTGCCATTGTTGAGCATAGTCAGGTTGATTTCACTCAGCCATACCGACTTGTAGCCGTTCAAAAGCGTTTTTACCGCATCAGCGTTAGAGGGGTTGGCAATGTGATATTCCATGCTCGCCTTGTAGGAGTTGGTGGCGAAATCGTCTTTTTTGCAGCCTACACAAAGGAAAAGGCAGCATGCTATGAGAATTGCAAATGTTCTTTTCATGATTTAATGGGTTTTTGGTTAATAATTCATGTTCATAAGATGATTTAAAGACCTGTGAAATACTATTTTGTTTAAAAACGTGTCTCGCAATTCATCTTGTCTATATAAAATGCAATTATCCGTCGTTTATTATACGATGTCAATTATTTTGTATTTTTGTACATTGTTTTTACGCGAAAATCAGTATCTTGTTATCTTAAAAATAATTTTATGAAAAAGAATTACTTCGTTTTAATCTTTTGTATTCTCTTTGCTGGGACCAATTTGATGGCGCAGACAGAGGTCATTACTTTTGTGGGGGAAAATGTGAATGCCTCGCAGTATGTGCAGTTGACAAAAGTGGTGATTACGAATCAGACGGCCCATTGGTCTGATAGCATTACCTATCCCGACACAACCATTGTGTTGAACGTGGGTACGGGCATTGAGGAAAATGTGGAGGAACCTGTTTTTGCTTTTGCTCCCAACAGACCCAATCCGTTTGAAGGACATACTGATGTGACGCTCCAAGTGACTGAAGCTGGCGTGCTGACGATGGATTTGTTCGATATGCTTGGCCGTTGCGTGAATAGATTGTCGCTGTCGTCGCTCCAACCGGGCCAACATCAATTTCACATCACGGTGGCAGCTCCGGGACCTTATGTGCTTACTGCTCGCCAGAACGGTCGCACATCGTCGGTGAAAATGATTGCCCACAGCAGCGCTGGTAGTAACAAGATTTCTTACACGGGCCACCAATCTTCATGGTTGCCTATTTTAAAGAAAGTGATTTCCAAATCGTTCCATTACAACGATGTGTTGGTATTTACGGGCTATACCAATGTCGGTGGCGAAGAATTTGCCAGCAAGTCTGTTACTCGTGAAAGTATTACTACAGAAACGATTACGCTTCCTTTTGTGTGGGATGAGGATGGATTCGTTTGTGGCAAATCAGGGGTTGTCGATATTGATGGCAACATTTACCATACCGTGCAGTTGGGCGAGCAGTGCTGGATGAAGGAAAATATGCGTGCCACTAGATTCACTACGGGCCTTGGCATCGAATTGCAGTTCGGCGAGACGCAGAGTCGCACGGTGCCTTACCGCTACCTTCCCGGTGATATTGAGAGTAATGTTCCTCTTTATGGTTATCTGTACAACTGGCCCGCAGCCATGAATATGCGTAGTTCGAGTAATACCGTTCCGAGTGGCATTCAAGGTATCTGCCCCGACGGCTGGCATGTGCCCAGCGATGAAGAATTCCTGTTGCTGTTTGACTATGTGGCAAGTGTAGACGATTATGTTTGCGAGGAATCGGACGATCCGACAAGACCTGCTATTGCTAGAGCACTTTGTTCAACCGAACTGTGGAGAGAATACGGCAGAAATCCTTGTTCTCCTGGTGGCAATTCTGCAGTGGGAAATGCTACAGGCTTGAGTATTGTTCCCGCTGGTTGTTATTATAATTATTCCCAAGCGGTAACTACCAGTGCGTATGTGTGGACTTGTACAGAACGACCGGATACTTGGCAAGACGATGCTTATTATCAGCACTTTGATTTCGGTCTTTCCTTCATCCAAAATTCCAGTGCATGGAAGGACGGAGGTTATTCAGTGCGTTGTCTGCGCAATCCCGATATAAAATAACAATCCAAAAACGATATATATGGAACAGGGGCGAATGAACATTCGCCCCTGGTTTTGTTTTACTCCAAAATTAATTATGAATTGTATTTATTCCATCACCACCTCGCCCGTTTCAGCGTCCAAAACTACGGTGTGCGACGGCTCTAAGTTTAGTTTCACCTGTTTGCCGTTCTTGAGAGTGATGGTACGTTGACCGCCATCTTTGGTGTGCACCACAATCAGGCCGGCACCACAGAGAGTGCTGTCGTCGGCTTCGTTGTAAATGTGACAGCCGCAGGCGACAAAGATCTTCTTCAACAGCTGGTTGGTCATCGGCGGCAGCCCAATGAACCAGTCGGTGGCGTTGCCGTTCTTCTTGTAGGCGGCGGCAACCTTGTCGGTGTTGTCGTAAGTGGCCACGGTTACGGCTTTACTGTCGGTCACGGTGAAGAAGGTCTGGCGTGCGCTCTTCACATTGCTTTCGGTCTGCAGGAAGATGGTCTTGCCCACTTGCGCAATGCTCTTGCCTTCTTGTATCATGTTGTCAAACAGTTTGTTGAACTTTAAATCGGGGATGGTGGAGGATACATAGTCGCCCATCTTGATGCCCGTGGCCTCGCTCACGAATTTGGTGTTGAGTGTTTTGCCGTCGGTGTAGCCGGGTGCCGTGCACCATACAAGGTTGCGACCCTCCTTGGCCACATTCTTGCGGATGAAGGCCTTCTCCTCCTTGGTCAGGTAGAAGCAGTTGACAAAGACGATGGCTTTGTACTGGGCGAGGTTCATCTTGGGCAGGTCGCTGAGGTAGCAAGTGTTGACCGAAGCGCCTGTCTTAAAGGCCTCTACAGCGGTAATGTTAACAGATGTTTGGTCAGCGATGGGGTCATTTTCAGGCTGTGTGGCGGTGAGGAAGAACACTTTGGTGTCGAAGACGAGCAGTACATCGGCGGGCGAGCTATACTGGCGATGGAAGTAGGTGTCGAACACCTTGCGTATTTTGGTGATGTCGGCCATATAGTCGGGGTCGTCCCACCAGCCCGCATTGAAATGGTTGCCGAAGTCGTAGTACCAGAGACCGCCGCCACGCACGAAGGGCTCGAAGACAAACTTGCGGTTTATCTGGATGCTCTGCTCCTTAGGATAGACGGTCAGACCGCCGAGTTTCCACACGCCGTAGTGGGTGGGCTGGTCCATCTCGTCGAGCCACACTTTGCCGTTGGCCGTCACCGATTCTACCAGTCCGCGTGAGATGCCTGGGCCGCCCATAGCACGACTGTTTTTGTTGTAGGCCTGCGGGGCACACATAAAGTCGATGTAGGGTGAGGTAAGTATGTCTTGTTCAAGTAGATGCCCGCCAGCAGCTTGTCGGCCAAACAGCGAGAAATAGTAGCCGTAGAAGGTGCCGACCAATATCTCACGTGGCCAGTTTTCTTTCACTATCTTGGCAAAATAGTTGATGCTGCGAGTGACCGATTTGTGCTGGCATTCAATATAATCGGCCATCTGCTGTTCCTTCTGCGGGTCGCGGAAGATGCCCGCTGAGGTGTTGTGGCGTTCAATGCCAGGCACGCGGGCAGTGGCGAGGGTTACTTTGGAATTGTGCCAAGCTTTTTGCAGAGTGGCATCATCTTTGTATTTCTCTTTCAGCCAGTTGCGGAAGAATTTCTGCATCGGCTCCGACACGTCAGGGTCATGATTGACGAAAGCCCAGTAGTGGTTTTCGCCAAAGAGGCCGTTGGCAATCTGGATGCCCATCAGGTGGTCGGCTTCGGGGTGCTTGGCCAGCTCGGTGCAGAACTGCTTGAGCACGGCGCCCATCAGGTTGAGCCACTTCTCGGAAGCGAAGCTGTTGCGTGCTTCGGGCTTCAGGTCGTTCTCCAAGTAGCGGTCAGTGGCGGGTTGGAAGGCGAGGGGCTGGGTTTCCACATCGGCAAAGCGCACCCACTCCTCAGGATGCTGTTTCAGCCACCAGAATGGCGGATTGCAGTGGAGACGGAACATTACAGCGCCGTCGGGACATTTATTGATGACACCACGCAGTTGGCGCAGCGCATAGGTAAGGTCCAAGGTGCCGTCCTCAAAGTACATGTCGTTGAAGTTGAGGTCCATCTGGTACAACTTGAATCCCGCTTCGGCGAACGATTTGATGCAGCGTTCCGCTACGGGCATATCGGCCATGTTGCCCGTAGGCACGTCGGTCAGCGCATAGAACTGCGGTGCAATGGGCTCTCCGTTTAAGAAAATGGCAGGTTTGCCCTTGTACGGCTTCACGGTAGCGTTGATGGGCGTGAAATGTGCGCTGTTTTGCGCCGAAACGGCCACACTCAAAAGAAGCGCCAGTATGAAGATGGGGAAGTGTTTCATATTTGTTGAATTGTTGATTGTTTAATTGTTGAAGTGAGGAGTGAAGAAGTTAAGAAATTAAGGAGTTAAGATTATGAAGATATTAAGTTATGAAATTATGAAGCTATAAAGTGAGAAGTAGA
>JAEERB010000031.1 GCA_016285615.1 Bacteroidales bacterium | reverse complement strand
GACTGATCCCACGACAACCGTTTCCACCACGCTAAAACAGCGTCATAAGGGCAAATATATCGTGTATGCCGATTCCGACTACGGTTGCGAAGTGTTGCCCGACACAGTGGAAGTATTTGTCTTCCCGCCCGATCATGTCACTATCTACGACACTATCTGTAACGGACAGATTTATATGTTCAATGGCAAGGAGTTGGATACAGAAGGAACATACGAAGAGACTTTTGTCAACCAGCATGGTTGCGATAGTGTTGTGACCTTGAAACTCAAAGTCTATTTTATCGATATGGACCTCGGTCCCGAATTGCGTTTCTGTGATTCTGAGTTTGAATCGGTTACGCTGGATGCGGGCCAGGATTACTATTCGTACGAGTGGCGGAATGAACAGGGACAAGTCATCTCTTCTCAGCGCTCGGTGGTGGTGACGGCGCCTGGCACATACCATCTGGTGGCCCACGATGAGTTTGGCTGCGTGGTTGAAGGCGACAAGGTGGTCACCGTCATTCCTAATCCAGATGTGGTCATTGAACTGTCGCCCGATGAAACCAGCTTCTGTGAGAACAAGCAAGGAACTCTGACTGCCAATGTGGATGGTGGCGCTGATGACTATCTGTGGACGACTGGAGAAACGACAAGTTCTATTGTAATCACATCGCCCGGAACATACGGCGTTAGAGTAACCAAGGATAACTGTTTTTCGGACACCAATATTACGTTGCAGTGCCCGTGCAATATCACCATTCCCAATGTCTTTACACCTAACGGTGATGGCGTGAACGACCTCTTCCAACCCGATTTTGAGTCGTTCTTCGAGACTTACCACATGTACATATATGACAGATGGGGAAAACGCGTCTTCTCCACTACCTCGCAAGAGGAATTCTGGGATGGTAAAATTGGTTCACAAGATGCCGCCGACGGCGTTTACTATTATGTCGTAACCTATTCGTGTAATATGACGCCCGACAAAATGGAAAGCCGCCACGGCAGTTTGACGGTAATTCGGTAGTGATGAGACGGTTAGGTGATTAGTGAGGAGTGAACAGTGAATGGTGACCTCAGTTTTCAATTTTCAGTTTTCAGTTCTCCGTTCTCATCTCTCCACTCCCAACAGCGTTGCCGCAGTGCAGTCGGTCACAGTCACTGTCACATAATCTCCCTTTTGGTGGTTGCCGCGGTCAAAGATGATAACCTTGTTCTGACTGTTGCGTCCAAATAATTGTTTGTCAGAGCGTTTTGAAACGCCTTCGACCAGAATTTCAAAACTTTTGCCCACATCTTTTAAGTTGCTTTGGTACGACAACTCTTGTTGCAAGGCGATGATCTCTTCCAGTCGCCGCGACTTGACTTCGTCGGGTACGTCGTCCTCGAACTTCTTGGCCGCCATGGTGCCTTCACGAACGGAGTATTTGAACATGTAGGCGTAGTCGTAGCCCACTTCGCGCATGAGTGACAATGTGGCTTGATGGTCCTCCTCCGTCTCGCCGCAGAAGCCGGCAATGATGTCGGTGGCAATGGCGCAATCGGGTATCAGTCGCCGAATGGTGGCGATGCGGTCGAGGTAGTATTCGCGCGTATAGACGCGATTCATCCGCTTCAGCATGGTGTTGCTGCCTGCCTGCACGGGCAGATGGATATATTTGCAAAGGTTGGGGTAACGGGCAATAGTCTCAATCAGCTCGTCGGAGATGTCCTTGGGATGCGAGGTGGCGAAGCGTACACGCAGTTGCGGCGACAACTGTGCCACCAGTGCCATGAGCTGTGCGAAATTGGTCACTTTTCCCGTCTCGTCTTCCCAGTGGTAAGAGTTGACATTCTGCCCTAGCAGCGTCACTTCTTTATAGCCGTTGTCCAAGGCGGTTTGGGCTTCGCGAAGGATGGTTTGTGGGTTGCGACTGCGCTCGCGGCCGCGAGTGTAAGGCACGACGCAGTAGGTGCAGAAGTTGTTGCAGCCGCGCATGATGGAGATGAATGCCGACACGCCATTGGTATCGTAGCGCACAGGCTCAATCTCATCGTAAGTCTCTGTAGTTGAAAGCATCACATCGAAAGCGGGCTGCTTATACGACGACTCGCTGATGAGGCGGGGCAAGGAGCGGTAGGCATCAGGACCGGCAATGAAGTCCAAGGTGCTCTCTTCGTCCAATAGTCGCTCTTTGATACGCTCGGCCATACAGCCCAACAGACCTATCTTGAGATGCTCTTTTTTGTTCTTGAAACTCTTTAGCTCGCGCAGACGCTTGCGGATGCGCTGCTCGGCATTGTCGCGCACGGAGCAAGTATTGATGAGTATCAGGTCGGCTTCCTCTTGTGCGTGTGTTATTTCATATTCGTCTGACAGAATAGCGGCCACCACTTCGCTGTCGGCCACATTCATCTGACATCCGTAAGTTTCGATGTATAGTTTCTTCATGTTTTATACCAGATTGGCAAAGCCCATGAATGCCATGGCCAGGATGCCAGCGGTGATGAGGGCAATAGGCACACCTTGCATGCCTTTGGGCACCTTCACCAGCTCGAGCTGTTCGCGCAGACCAGCGAAGATGACGATGGCCAGTGCGAAGCCGATAGCCGAAGATACGGCGTACAGCGTGCTGTCAAGGATGGTGAAGTCGGCTTTCTGGGTTACGGTGATGGCTACGCCCAACACGGCGCAGTTAGTAGTGATAAGAGGGAGGAAAATGCCCAGCGCCTGATAGAGCGAAGGACTGATTTTCTTCAGGATAATTTCGACCATCTGTACCAGAGCGGCAATAATCAGAATGAAAGCGATGGTTTGCAGGAACTGCAGGTTGAGCGGCACCAGCACATATTGTTGGATGACCGAGGTGACCAGCGTGGCCAGCGTCATGACAAAGAGGACGGCAGCGCCCATACCCAAGGCCGTGTTCACTTTGGTGGAAACGCCGAGAAACGGGCAGATACCTAAGAATTGAGCCAGAATGATATTATTGACTAATACACATCCGATAATCATTACGATATATTCCATAATCTATTCCTTTCTCTCTGATTATTAGTGTTTTGCTTTTTGAAAATGTTTTACGATGGCAATGATGAAGCCCATCACGATGAAAGCTCCAGGTGCCAACACAAAGACGAGAATGCCGTCGCCAGTGACGAAAGGCAACTTGTGGCCCCAGAAAGAGCCGCTGCCGAGCAGCTCGCGGCAGGTGCCGATGAGGAACAGAGCGATGGTGAAGCCCAAGCCCATGCCCAAGCCGTCGAGGAAGGAGTCGAAAACGCTGTTCTTGCTGGCAAAAGCCTCAGCGCGGCCCAGCACGATACAATTGACCACAATCAACGGGATGAAGATGCCCAAACTTTCAGCCAATGCCGGTACGAAGCCCTGGATGAGAAGATCGACAATGGAGACGAAAGTGGCGATGACCACGATGAAAGCGGGAATACGTACTTTGTCGGGGATGAGGCTCTTCAGCATCGAGATGATGGTGTTCGACATCATCAACACAAAGGTGGTGGCCAAGCCCATGCCGATGGCGTTCTGCACCGAGGTGGTGACTGCCAGCGAAGGGCAGGTACCCAATACCAAAATGAGGGTCGGGTTCTCTTTAATTAACCCTTTTGTCAATATCTGTAATTTACTCATGTTGATCCTCCTTTACTTGATTAAAAGCGCGACTGGCGCGTTCAATGGCGTCGCAGTATGCTCGCGAGGAGATGGTGGCCGCTGTGATGGCATCCACTTCACCTCCATCTTTTTTAACTTTCAGTGGGTTCTCTTGAGGGTTCATGCCAACAAACTGCTGGATGAAATGGCTCTCCTTATCGGTGATTTTGGCACCCAAGCCGGGAGTCTCGCCGTGAGAAAGCACCGCCGTGCCCAGGATTTTGCCGTTGGTGTCCAAGCCGACCATAATGTCGAAGTGGCCACTGAACGCCTTGTCGGTGTAAGTCTCTACAGCAGCGCTAGTAAGCTGTCCGTCGGTGTAGGCGCAGTGCACGGTAACAGGTTTGTTGTCGCCTTCCAAGGTCAACTCTTGGTCTTTCAGCTCGCCTTTGAAGCCGGGCAGCACCGACTGGATAGCGTCGCTTTTCTTTTTGTTTTTCGAAATCTCGATAGGATCCTTGGTGACGTTATATACGGCAGCCAAACCTACAGCGGCGATGACCGCGATTAGGAATAGCGCCAGAAACATTTTCAGTAAGGATGATTCTTTGTTTGCCATGGGCGTATATTTTGAGATGTTAGTTTTTGATTTTTTGAGTTCCGAACAATTTGGGTTTGAAACCTTTGTTAATCAGCGGAACTAAAGCGTTCATGATCAGGATGGCGAAGGAGCAGCCTTCGGGATAGGCACCGAACATACGGATGATGATGGTGAGAATACCGCAGCCGCAGCCGAAGATAATCATGCCCCACGGAGAGGTGGGTGAGGTGACCATATCGGTGGCCATGAAGCAGGCACCTAACATCAAGCCGCCCGATAGAATGTGGAAACAGGGATTGGCGTAGATGGTCGGGTCGATGAGGTAGAAGATACCCGAGAAGAGGAAGGCACTGCCGATAAATGCTACGGGAATATGCCAGGTAATCACCTTACGGCAAAGGAGGAAGATGGCGCCAATGAGGATGGCAGCGGCCGATACTTCACCGAAACTGCCGCCCATTTGGCCGAGCAACATGTCAACATAACTGGGCATGTTGGCGCTGTGCATAATGCTGGCAACAGGCTGGCCGGCCTTAACACCTTCTTTCAGCAAGCCCAGCGGGGTAGGTCCTGTGATGGCGTCCATTTGGGCAAAGTGCCAGATAGGCTGCGCTTTGGGCCATGTGGTCATCTGCACGGGGAAGGAGATGAGCAGGAATACACGAGCCACCAAAGCCGGGTTGAAGGGGTTCTTGCCTAAGCCGCCGAAGGCCATCTTGCCGATGCCGATGGCAACCAAGGCACCTAAAATGACAATGCCGAGCGGTAGGTTGGCGGGCACGTTGAAGGCCAGCAACAAACCGGTGATGACAGCCGAGCCGTCGCTCAGGGTGCACTCCCCTTTAAGCAAAAAACGCTGAATGAGATACTCAAACAGCAGACAGGAGGCCACAGAGGTTGCGGTGATGATGATGACTGGCAAGCCGAAATAAAAGACGGACACCAGAAATGCCGGCATCAGCGCAACGACTACCGACCACATTATTTTCTTGACTGATTCTCCGCTATGAACATGCGGTGAGCCTGATACACTTAGTAAATGTTCACTCATAATCGTGTTGGATGGTGTTTAAATATTTAGAAGCGCAAATTTAAAAAATATGTCAATGAAATGTATCAACAAAATGATAATTCCTCATTTATTCGGTTTCAAAACTGCGTAGCAGCGCGATTTCCTCTTTCCATAAACTGTCGTCGGGCGTCTCCAAGATGATGGGAATGTTGTCGAAACGCGCGTCTTTCATGAATCGGCGGAAGAAGTCGATTCCTAAGAAGCCCTTGCCAATGCTGTCGTGGCGGTCTACGCGACTGTGCAGTTCCTTCTTGGTGTCGTTGAGGTGGATGCCTTTCAGGTAGCGGAAGCCCACCACCTGCTCAAATTCGGTAAAAGTGGCGGCGTAGCCTTCCTCTGTCTTGATGTCGTAGCCGGCAGAGTAGGTGTGGCAGGTGTCGAGGCAGACGCCCACGCGACTCTTATCGTTCACTTTATCAATGATATGCGCCAGATGGTAGAAGCTGAACCCCACATTGCTGCCCTGTCCGGCCGTATTCTCAATGACGGCGGTCACCTGCTCCGTCTGTGCTAAAGCCCAGTTGATGGAGTCGGCAATGCGGTCGAGGCACTGCTCTACGGTTATCTGCTTCAAATGGCTGCCAGGATGGAAGTTGAGCAGTCGAAGGCCGAGTTGCTCGCAGCGTTTCATCTCACCTAAGAAGGAGTCTCGCGATTTTTGCAGTCCTTCCTCTTCGGGATGGCCGAGGTTGATGAGGTAACTATCGTGCGGCAGGATATAGTCGGCATCGAAGCCGTATTTCTCGCAGTTCTCCTTAAAGAGTTGGATGCTGCTTTGGCTGAGGGCGGGCGCAAACCATTGCCGCTGGTTTTTGGTGAAGAGGGCGAAGGCATTAGCTCCGATCTCGTATGCATTGACGGGCGCGTTCTCCACGCCGCCCGAGGCACTCACATGTGCACCTATGTGTTTCATCGTATTCTTTGAATTCTGAATTTGTTCTTTGTTCTCTGTTCTCCATTCCGCACGCGTAGCGTAGCGGAATCTCTTTGTTCTCTGCTACAGTTTCTTCCAGTACATGCTACGTCCTAAGGCCGGAATGCCTACATAGCCGCGCACTTTCAGCTTTGTATCCGATTCGAACGCCAGCTTGCACTTGTACGTTTTTCCTTCCACGGGATTGTAAATCTCACCGTTTATCCATTCGCCGTTCTTGGGGTTGTAGGTGAAGTTTTTCATCAGCACAATGCGGTCGCCACGCACGCTGCGCAATTTCGGGTCCGGATTCTTGATGTCCATTTTGGGTGAGCCGTCGGGGAAATTGGGATTCTTCATCCAGATAATCTTGCCGTGGTATTTGCCGTCGTTGGTTTTGTAAATCTGTACTTTAGATTCTTCCTTCGAGTCGGGCTCAATGACATAATAGGTGCCTAAAATGCGGTCGGCGGGGTTTTGTGCCTTCACTGTGGGAACGCTGGCAATCAGGAGCATAGCGATAATCAAGATTTTGATGAGTTTTTGCATAGCTGTAAGGAATGGTTTTTTAAATGAAAGACCAAAAATACTGATTTTTTGTTGTATTTTTGTGACAAATCGTTTTAAATATGTGTTTTGTCCGTTTTTTATTGATATATCTGCTAATAAATATAGTTTGGGTAGGTGGTTTTGCACAAATACCTGCCGGCTATTACCAAGAGGCCGTAGGGAAAGGTGGACACGAGTTGCAGGTTGCGCTGTCGCAAATTATTGATGATCACCGCATACTGTCGTACAACGACCTCTGGAAGTGCTTCGCCCAGACCGATGTGCGCGAGGACTCCATTGTGTGGGACATCTATTCGGATAATCCGTCTGGCGAAACGCTCACTCGTTTCATCGTGCTGCGCGACCAGTGTACTACGGGCGGCTCCTCTGGCGAAGGGCAGTGCTATAGTCGCGAGCATACCTTCTGCCAGAGCTGGCTCAAGCCGTCGTCGCACACAGGCACCACCACGCCCGGCTCCGACCTCTTTCACATCTATCCCGTTGATGGTTACGTAAATACACGACGCAATAACAATCCCTACGGCGAAGTGGCCTCGCCCACATGGGTCAGTCGCAACGGCTCCCGATTAGGACGCAATACTTTCGAGGGGGCTCCCTCACATACCGCCTTCGAGCCTAATGACGCCTATAAAGGCGATATCGCCCGCTCGTTCTTCTATATGGCAACTCGCTATATGTTTGAAGATGACGAATTTGCGACAGATCAAGATATGGTCTATAAGTCGCAACTGCGGTCCTGGGCAGTGCAGATGCTGCTGAAATGGCATGAACTCGACCCAGTGAGCGACAAGGAGCGTGCGCGCAATACCGCCGTCTATGAGTTGCAAGGCAACCGCAATCCGTTTATCGACTTCCCCGAGCTGGTGGCCAAAATCTGGGCCTCCGACTCCATTAACCCATTTACTGCTGATAGCACTTTCCGACCCGAAATGCCACGCATTGCTAATTTGGAGGTTCTTGACAATCAGACGCTTAAGTTGACTTTTACGATGAAGATGATACCCGCTTCGATGAAGAAAAGGAGCAACTATTCACTTAGCGCGGGTAATATTATACAATCTGTTGTCTATGAAAATGATACGGTATTGTTGAAACTGTCTGAGGCTTTGGAAGAGGGCATAACCTACCACTTGACTGCCCAACGGCTGCAATGTGCTAATTACTATTATATTGCCGACACCACCATTGCCTTCTCCTTTGGCCAGGTGGTTGAGCGTGAGGTCATCGCCGCATGGACGTTTGACAACCTGCCACGTCATATTAACGACCGCGCCTATCCCGCAGATATCGACCATGGTGGGGCCGTGCTTTATGCCGATGGCCGCTATGGCTCATCCAATTTCACTACTCCCGATCAATTGACGGCCTACAGTGGCACTGTTATCGGCGACCCGCGTGGCAATGCCGCCGTGAATGGCGCCGCCCTGGCTGTCGTGAATAGCACCGCCAACGGCAACGCTATTGTGCTGAAATGTTCCACCAAGGGCTATTACCAGCTCAAATTGACGTGCGCCATCTGGAGAACTGCCGCTGGCTTTTCAGAACATCAATGGTCGTGGAGTGCCGATGGCATTGACTATACGCCGTTTGAGGCGGCCACCATGCCTGGCCAGTTCAACCAGTTTGAACTGCGAACCATCAATCTGGCCTCCATGCCGATGTTAGACCACCTCGACTCGCTCTATTTGCGCCTCCGTTTCGACGGCGCCGTCACCGAGGATGGCAATAACCGCCTCGACAATATAGTATTATATGGTTTCTCGTCAGCTGGCGTGAACGAGTTCGAAAACAACTGCATCGTCTATCCCAATCCCGCCCGCCACGAATTGTTTGTCCGCTATTCGGGACGCGCACATTGCACGTTGCTCGATATGACAGGACGTCAAATGATTAGCTGGCAACATGATACAGAACTTGAAAAGGTGAACTTGTCGGGCATGGCCGCGGGTCTCTATATTTTAAGATTGGAAGATGCTTCCAGTCAGCGAGTTATGTCCAGAAAAGTGGTTGTTAGATATTAACCTTCCACTCTTCAAAACTAAATCAGCCCCCTCGACCGTTATAGTTGTAATTTTTTATATATTTGCAAAACTAAAAAATAACGGAAATGAAAAGATTAATTGTGATACTTGCTGTGATTATTCTGGGCATCGGCTTTTTCGCTTCTTGCGCCGCCCACACCAAATGTCCTGCCTACGGTCATTATAGCCAAGCTGCTGTTGAACAGGTGGATCAGAACCGTATCTAAGTTGAGGTCACGGCATGTTTTTTTCTATTCTTTAAGGATCTTGCCATGAAAAAAGCATGTTTGTTGTTTTGGATAGCCCTCTTTGTCTGTGGCCGTTTGGTCGCCCAGGATGTCGGAGACCCCGAAATCCAGAAGGTGATTGCGAAGGAGTGGAGCATTAATTTCAATTTGAATACTTCAGGCTTCGGCTTCGGCTTCCAGCATGGCCGCACGCCCAATCATTGGGACAAGCATTTCTGGGAAATAGATTTTAATTACAATAAACATCATAAGGCGGTTCGCGCCGTGAACCCTTATTATGCGGGTGCTACGGGCTACGCGTACGGCAAATTATGCGATTTGTTTTTCCTTAGCGGTGGCTACGGCTATCAGCGTATCCTCAATCAGAAACCCTACTGGGGCGGCGTGAAGGTGAGATACACGCTGTCGGGTGGTTTTACACTGGGCATGGCTATGCCGGTCTATGTGTATGTCATCTATTATAATACCACTTCCATTAACAAAGTGTCGGAGCGCTATGATCCTGATGTGCACAGTATTAACGACATTGTTGGGCGCGGTCCGTGGTTCCAAGGCTTTCTCGAGACAAAGTTGCATCCCGGTTTTTATGTAAAGACGGGCTTCAATTTTGATTTTAGCAAGAAAGAGGAAACGATGCACGCGTTGGAGGTGGGCGCCCGCTTCGATATGGTTTTCCCGTTTGTGAAGCAGATGGCGTTCAACAAGGCCAAGCCATTTTTCCTCGTTGCCTATCTGTCGTATAATTTCGGTAAGCGAAAGGGTATTTACGAATAAAAAAAGGCGCTCAATTGAGCGCCTTTTTTCGTATCTGGTTTTCGATTATTCAGCTAACACTAAAACCTTGTTCTGGAGCACTTCCACAATGCCTCCGTTGATGTCGAAGTATTGTGTTTGGCCTTGGCTTTCCATTTTGATTTTGCCTGTCTTCAAGGCGGCAATCAGCGGTGCGTGGTTCTCCAGCACTTCGAAAAGGCCGTCAATGCCCGGAAATTGCACCAGGGAGGCCTCGCCAGTGTATATCTCTTTATCGGGAGTGATGATTTCTAACTTCATAATCTCTTATTTTTCAGCTGCAGCCAGTTCTTTTTTGCCTTTTTCGATGGCTTCTTCAATAGTACCTACAAAGTTGAAAGCGGTTTCAGGCAGGTAGTCCAGTTCGCCGTCCAGAATCATGTTGAAGCCCTTGATGGTATCTTCGATGTTGACGAATTTACCAGGCATACCGGTAAACTGTTCAGCTACGTGGAACGGTTGCGACAGGAAGCGCTGTACACGTCTTGCGCGGTGAACCACTTTGCGGTCTTCCTCTGAAAGTTCTTCCATACCGAGGATGGCGATGATATCCTGCAATTCGGTATATCTTTGCAGTGTCTCTTTCACACGCTGTGCTGTCTTGTAGTGTTCTTCGCCCACGATGTCGGGAGTCAGGATTCGCGAGGTGGAATCCAGCGGGTCAACGGCGGGATAGATACCCAGCTCGGAGATCTTACGGCTCAACACGGTGGTGGCGTCCAAGTGCGAGAAGGTGGTGGCAGGTGCGGGGTCGGTCAAGTCGTCGGCGGGCACGTAGATAGCCTGTACCGAAGTGATAGAACCGCGCTTGGTGGAGGTGATACGCTCTTGCATTACACCCATCTCGGTGGCCAGCGTAGGTTGGTAACCTACAGCCGAAGGCATACGGCCTAACAGTGCGGATACCTCAGAACCGGCCTGCGTGAAACGGAAGATGTTGTCCACGAAGAAGAGGATGTCACGGCCGCCCGACTGCTCGTCGCCGTCACGGTAATATTCGGCCACGGTCAAACCCGACAATGCCACACGGGCACGGGCTCCAGGAGGTTCGTTCATCTGACCGAACACGAGGGTGGCCTGCGATTTCAGCAGCTCTTCCTTGTCAATCTTCGACAAGTCCCAGCCGCCTTCTTCCATGCTCTTTTTAAAATCATCGCCATAACGGATAACGCCCGATTCGATCATTTCGCGCAGCAGGTCGTTACCCTCACGGGTACGCTCACCCACGCCGGCGAATACTGACATACCGGAGTAGTTTTTGGCGATGTTATTAATCATCTCCATGATCAAGACGGTCTTGCCTACACCGGCACCGCCGAACAAACCAATCTTACCACCCTTGGCATACGGCTCAATCAAGTCGATAACCTTGATACCCGTGTAGAGCACTTCGGTGGTGGTGGAGAGGTTTTCAAATGTGGGAGGATCGCGGTGAATCTCCTTGCGGACGGGAGAATCGATGGGTCCGATACCGTCGATGCTGTCGCCAATCACGTTCAGCAAACGTCCGTTGATGTTGCCCGTAGGCATCGAAATCATGGAACCGGTGGCTGTCACTTCCATGCCTCTCTTTAAACCGTCGGTACTATCCATAGCGATGCAACGCATGGTGTCTTCACCAACGTCCTGTTCGCATTCGAGGATAAGCTTGTCGCCGTTGTCTTTAATGACTTCCAACGCATCGTAGATGTTGGGAAGTACTGTTCCTTCATCAAAATGAACATCGACTACGGCACCGATGATTTGAGAGATTTTACCTTTAATTTTTTCAGCCATATCTTTGATCAGTTAGTGATTAATTTTCCGTTTTTATTTTTAGAAGCCAAAAATAGTAAAAATTTTTAATGGGAATACAGCGAAGTAAAGAATTTTTTATTTCTCTTCAACTGTTTCTGCATTAGTGTTTTGAGCGTTCTCGGAAGAGCTTTTAACGGGTTGTTTGGAGGCCTTCCTGGCGGCTTCTATTTCAGAAAAGAACCTCTTGTTAAAAATGATAACTCCAATCACTCCCAGCGTTACACAACTGTCGGCAAAGTTGAAGATGGCGGGGAAAAAGTATTCGCCACCCCAAATCGGAAAACCTTCAGGAATGTAGAATAGCGGGAAGTAAAGCATGTCGACGACGCGGCCGAAGAGGAACGGTGCGTAGCCGCCGCCTTCGGGAAATGCCGTGGCAATGCTGAACGGCGTGCTTTCAGAGAAAATGAGTCCGTAAAAGAGCGAGTCGATGATGTTTCCCAACGCACCCGCGATGATCATCGAGAAGATGACCGTCACCAAGGTGCTGGCAGTCCGACTTTTAATGAGCTTGTGCAGGTAATAGATGAGCAGACCGACCACACCGACACGGAAGAGGGTGAGGCACAACTTGCCGATGTTTTCGCCAAAGCTGATGCCGAAAGCCATGCCTTCGTTCTCGATGAAGAGAAGGTGGAACCAATTGCCAATCAGTGGAATATCTTGACCTAAAAGCAAATGAGTCTTAATCCAAATCTTTAGAATTTGGTCAAGGACAATCAAAATAACAATCAAGCCGATAGCCAGAAAAGAAAGTCGGTTCTTTTTCACCTGCTATTTCTTTTTTTCACTGACTTTTGCATCAAAACTCAAAGTGGCGTGAGGCACGCTTCTGAGTCTTTCCTTAGGGATAAGCTTGCCGGTAACACGGCAAATGCCGTAGGTCTTGTTCTCGATACGGATGAGCGCAGCTTCCAAGTTCTGGATATATTTGTTCAGACGGGCGGCCAGTCGACTGTTCTCTTCTTTCGACAGCACTTGGTTGCCTTCTTCCAGATTCTTGAAGGTGGGGGAGGTGTCCAACGTGTCGTTGCCGCTGTTGTTGTAAGCGTTCATATAAACTTCCAATCCCTTCTTGGCCTCAGCAATCTTGGATTCTATAAGTACTCTGAATTCTTCCAGCTCTTCGTCTGAATAACGCATTATTTTTTCTTCTTCTGCCATATCTCTATATTTTTATGATTATATAAGTCTGCAAAGATAATAAAAATAATGATTACTTGCCCCGATTTTTAGCTGTCGGAACATAATTCAACGTAATGGGCTTGGCTCTAAGTTTCAGGTAACTAGAACTTGGCAATCTTTTTGGTAATGACCTGTTTTTGGCCGTCTAAGATTTGCAGAAAATAGAGTGACGGGGAGTAGGGGAACTCTTTGGTGATTCTGTTTTCGCCTTTGTGCACGGGCTCGGCAAAAGTGGTGATCAGTCGGCCGTCGGTGGTGTAAAGGCGGAATGTCAGGGCTCTTTCGTTGTCGCTGAAGATGTTCAGTTCCAGTTTGTTATCGCGAACGGGGTTGACAACGTTGGCCAGTACCGAGTGACTGGAAACATACTCGTCGATGCCGGTCGTGGTTTTGATGTTGAAGTCGAGCACCACGGGCAGGTGGTCCGACATGGTGTACAACGCCTCGGCAATCTCTTCGGGCACGGCATTGTTGTAAGGAGAGTTCACATCTCCATTGTATCGGTTACCGTCCTGTCCTACAGCGTGGTACGAGCTGTTGATGGATTGCACTTTCTGGCTGCCGTAGAGGATGTAGGGCGATACGAGGATGAAGTCGAAACGGTCGTCCAAGCCGCCCCCGGCAAAGCAGTCGCCCCAGCTGTGCGTGGATTGCGTGTGGATGCTGGCGCAGTTGCGGTTTGCGTGCCACTCTTCCTCGCGGCTGATGGGGTCGCAGAAGCGATATAGGCTGTTGCTGTAGTGGGTGATGTGCTGGTAAGCCTGTTCGGATGCTCCGTAGATGTTGAAGTCGCCCGACAGCACAAAGTTGCCCGCTTTGCCTGCACTGATGCGCGACATGAGCGCTTGCGCCTGTGTGAGGCGGGTTGTGGCGTTGCTCTCGCTGCTGCCAGCCTTGAGATGCAGCACATAGAAGGTGGTGAAAATGGTGTCGCCGGCCGCCAACCGGTTGGTCTTGTAGTACATCTTGTAGGCGTTGATGTAAGCTACGGAAGTGGGAATGTAAGAGCTGCTGTGATAGCCTAACTTCTTTGTGTTATAAAACAGGCGGTTGCCGGTTGTGATATAAGAACTTGAGCTGGATGTTGTCGGGCAGGTGGCGTAATAGTTGACGCCATCCACGTTCAGCGTGTTGTTCAACAGCCGTTGGGCATAGTCGTCACTTTTCCCTATTTCGTTGACACATAGCACATCGGGTTGTACATACTTGATGATTTTTTTCATGGCCGCATCTTTCGCCGCCAGATTGTTGGAAATATCGTCACAACCTTCGGGACCCT
Organism: Bacteroidales bacterium; assembly: GCA_016285615.1. Next base: position 5,828 of record JAEERB010000031.1, on the reverse strand, counting down.
GGGTGGTGTAATACATCAGGTTGTACTGCATCATGCGGATGGTGTCTGCATGTAAGTATGTGGGGATGAGCGCCATCAAGGTGAAGGCGAGGCACAAGGATAAAACCGCTAATTTTTTCATCGGCAGGGGTATATTTTTGTGAAAACTCAGTTGCTGGATTAGTTTTCTCCGGCAAGCGAGTCCAAATTGATTTCGCTGAAAACGGCTTTGCCATAATCAGTGAGCAAAGATACAAAAATATATCGAAGCAAATCGGGTTTGAAACTTCTGTTAATGAATAGCGTGCAAATGTTGAAAAGATAGTAGTCGGTATATTGGTTGGGAGCGGGGTGGTTGTGGAAGAATCCTTTTTCTATGCCCGCAGTGATGATGGAGTTGGTATGGTTGGAGAAGATGGGGGAGATGCCTTCTTTGAGCATCGTTTCAATTTTGAATTCGCGGTCGAAGAAATGAAATTCTTCATCGTGGCTTTGGCTGAGTTCGAAAGAGAGGAGGACGAGTTCTTCAATGGCGTTGTTGCAGAATTTCTGCTTTGCCTTGAAGCGGTCCCAAAATTTGTCGCACCAATATCTCTGCACTTGTTCTTCCATGTTTTCCTTGTTCTGGTATCGGTTGAATAGGGTTTTAGGTGTTACATTGATACCTGCGGCAATGCCTTCCATGGTTTGATGGAAGCCATTGTCTTTGATGAAGGCAAACAATTTCTCTAATTTCTGTTGCTGGTTGGCAGATAGGTTCATAACGGCGTTCTAATTAAGCTGATAATGATTGTTTCGGGTTTCGTGACGCAGTTTTTTGAGAGCTCTTTCTTTGATCAGACGAACTTGGTCGCGGCTGAGTCCACAGCGGTCGCCGATTTCGTCCATAGTGTATTCGTGTGAGGCATTGATTCCGTAGTAGAGACGTAGTACTTCGCTGTCTTTGGGAGAGAGTGTTGAGAGCAGCGAGTTGACCTCCGTCGATATCGACTCTTGCATCAGGGTGGTGTCAGTGCCGTCAGCGTCCTCATTGACAAAAACGTCGATGAATTGGGTGTCCTCATCGGGTGAGATGGGCGAGTCGATAGATTGGGTGTGGCTGTTGTATTTGAGAATCTCAGAAACCTTGTATTCGGGAAGATCTACAGCCTCAGCGATTTCCTTCAAGGTGGGGGCACGCTGCAACTCCTGCTCCAGGCGGGCAATCTCTTTTTTGATTTTGTTGACGAGGCCTACTTGGTTGAGGGGCAGACGCACAATGCGCGACTGGTCGGCGATGGCTTGCAGAATGGCCTGGCGTATCCACCAAACGGCGTAGGAGATGAACTTGAAACCACGCGTTTCATCGAAACGCTGTGCGGCTTTGATGAGGCCCATGTTGCCCTCGTTGATGAGGTCGGGCAGGCTAATGCCCTGGTTCTGATATTGTTTGGCGACAGAAACAACAAAGCGCAGGTTGGTCTTTGTCAGCTTGTCCAACGCTTCTTTGTCGCCGGCCTTGATGCGACGCGCCAGTTCGGCCTCCTCTTCCGGGGAGATCATGCCTTCTTTGCCAATATCTGACAGGTATCGGTCAAGCGAGGCGGTGTCGCGGTTGGTAATGGATTTGGATATTTTTAATTGTCTCATGGTATGGTTTTGTTGTCAGTAATTATAATAAAAGGTAGTTGAGAAATGCAGATGTCTCTTCTGTACAAAAATCGTGCCAGCTTTTTTAAGGTAATTGGAAAGTGTAACTATACTGCGAGTATTTGTTGCTATAGAAGCCAATCAGGGTGATGTATTCGCTGTCATTTTCTGCCACGGCCTGACGCATGTCTTCCACCGAGTTGACAGTCGTGTGGTTAACGCCTGTGATGATGAAGCCCTCTTTGATGCCGGAGTTCTTCAGCGCACCTTGGGAGATGGAGACCACCTTGACACCGCCGTCGATTTTGTATTTCGACAGGTCGGCTTTGCTCAAGTCGGAGAAGGTGGCGTTGAACAGGTTCTCAATGTCGGCACTGTAGCCGGTTGCCACTTCGGTATTGCCGGTGTTGTTGAGCAGTTCCACATCGAGGTAGATGATTTGGCCGTTGCGGAGGATTTTGGCTTTGACAATGTCGCCAGGCGACCGTTGGGCCAGAATTTCGCGCACTTCCGACATGGAGTTGGTCTCGAAGCCGTCGATGGCGCGCAGGATGTCGCCCGCTTTCATGCCGCTCTTTTCGGCTGCCGAGCCATCTTGTACCGAGCCGATGTAGATGCCCTTGATTTCGTCAAGGCCCAGCTCTTCGGCTTTGGAGGCGTCAATCTCTACAATATTAACACCCAGGTAGGCATATTGCACTTTGCCGTAGGTCTTGAGGTCGCCCACCACTTTCTTGGCGATGTTGGAGGGAATAGCAAACGAGTAGCCTGTATAGTAGCCGTTGCCCGAGGCGATAGCCGAGTTGATGCCAATCAGTTCGCCTGAGGTGTTGACCAGGGCGCCGCCGCTGTTGCCACGGTTGACGGCCGCATCGGTCTGGATGAACGACTCGATAGTGGAGTTGCCGCCCAAGATGCTGAGGTTACGTGCCTTGGCGCTGACAATACCCGCGGTGACCGTAGAGGTGAGGTTGAAGGGATTGCCCACAGCCAGCACCCATTCGCCGATTTTTACATTGTCGGAATTGCCGAACGAGAGATAAGGCAGTTTGCTGTCATTAATTTTAATAAGTGCCAAGTCGGTCACTTTGTCAGTACCGACAATGGTGCCTTCGTATTCACGCTTGTCGTTGAGGGTGACGGTGATACGGTTGGCGTCTTCCACCACATGGTTGTTGGTTACAATGTAGCCGTCCTCCGAGATGATGACGCCGGAGCCCGATGCGGTGATGGGGTATTTGTCTTTTCGCTGGAAGCCGAAATCAAAGAAATCCTCCCAATTTCCTCCGAAAAAATCATCCCAAACGGAGTTCTTTCTTTCAAACTCGGTTTGGATATGTACCACAGCATGGACCGATTTTTCGGCTGCTTGGGTGAAATCGATGGGAGCGGATGATTGTGCGTTAAGAGATGTGCAAGTGAAGATTAGTGCACTGATAAACAGTAGATTAATGATTTTTTTTGCGTTCATGATAGTGCGATTTTTGATTTTGTAGAGTTAATTTGACTTGTACAAAACGCAAATGTTTAAAGAAAATTATTTTACATGTTGTGTATTTGATTTTTTTTGTAATTTTGCACCCTCAAAAATTATAAACCATAAAATCAATTCACAATGTACGCAATCGTAGAAATAGCAGGGCAACAATTTAAGATTGAAAAAGACCAGAAAGTCTTTGTTCATCGCCTAAAAGCTGAAGAAGGGTCGCAAGTTAAGTTCGACCGCGTCATGCTTGTAGAAGACAGTGGCAACATTAAAGTTGGAACTCCCACCATTAAAGGTGCTGAAGTGACCGCCACCGTATTGAATCACCTCAAAGGTGAAAAAGTTCTTGTTTTCAAGAAGAAAAGAAGAAAAGGTTATCAGAAAATGAACGGTCACCGTCAGTATCTGACCTCTATTCAAATTAACAGCATTAATGCTTAATTAGATTATTAACGAGTAAAATTAAAAAGTTATGGCTCATAAAAAAGGTGTCGGTAGTTCACAGAACGGTCGTGAATCCGAAAGCAAACGGTTAGGCGTTAAAATTTTTGGCGGCCAATTCGCCAAGGCCGGCAACATCATCATCCGTCAGAGAGGTACTGTTCACAACCCCGGTAACAATGTAGGCATGGGTAAAGATCACACCCTGTTCGCATTGGTTGACGGAACTGTTCAATTCAAGAAAAAAAGAGGCGGCAAGTCTTTCGTTTCTGTAGATCCTGTTGCAGAAGCAGAGGCATAACCCGTCTTTTTGATAGTATAGAAAAGCCGCTCATTCGAGTGGCTTTTTTTGTTAAGCAGTGCAGCATGCAGTCGGGTGTTAAAAACACAGTGGTAGGTTTTGCGGCAGGTATTGCCTCGGGAGTGGCTTACGGTCTTAATCCGCTCTTCGGCAAGCCCTTGCTGGAGGCGGGCGTGTCGGTGCCGTCCATGCTCTTTTTCCGCTATTTCATCTCGCTGGCTATCATCGTCGTTTGGATGCTCATCAAGCAGGAGCGTTTCCGCTTGCAAGGTGCGCAGTATGTATGGATGTTGGTGCTGGGAATTCTCTTTGGCTGTAGCAGCATATTTCTCTTCGAATCGTATCACTTTATCCCTTCTGGCCTGGCCACGACGCTGGTTTATACCTATCCCATTTTCATCCCGTTGATATTGCTCTTCCTGAAAGAGCGCGCCAACTGGTCAACATGGGTGTCGGTGGGGGTGACGGTGGCAGGTGTTTTTGTGATGTGCACTCCGAGTGGTAATGTGGTCTTGAACTGGGTGGGTGTGATTTTGGCTGTCTTGTCGGCGCTGAGTTATTCGTTTTACTTAGTGATTGTGAACAAAACGAAGCGCATCAGCGATGTGTCGGCGCATGCCATCACCTTTTACGCCTTGGCCGTGGGGGCTTTGCTTTTCTTGGGTGCGCAATGTGTGCGTGGCGAGGGCTTGATGGAAGGCATTGTGGGCTGGCAGTGCTGGCTCAACCTGCTGGGGTTGGCTATTTTCCCGACAACCATTTCCTTACTTATGCTGGCGGTTTCAACCCGTCTGATAGGGGCGACACGCACGGCCATTCTGGGCTCCTTTGAGCCTATTACTGCCATCGCAATAGGAGTGGCGGCTTTTGGCGAGCCGCTGACATTGCCCATCATTGTAGGTGTGCTCTTGTGTATCGGAGCCATTCTTTTTATGGTGGTGGGAAATAAGGAGAACAAAGATTAGAAAACAAATGTTGAGACGCGATGAATCGCGTCCAAAATTCAGAAGCCCCCTCAACCTAATTATCAATTGTAAATTATAAATTGTTAATTATCAACCGTATCGGGTAGTGGTCCGAGATAAACGGCACTCCGTAGTTGGTGGTGTTGGTGCGGAAAGATACTGCTTTAGCATCGCGGAGGAAGAAATGGTCGATGATGGTGCTGGCGGTGTCAAAGCCGTTGAAGGTGGCCAGATGATCGGTTGTGGGTGCCACTTCGCGGGCGTTTTGCAAATGGATGTCAGCCAGCGGGGCGAAGATGGGGCTGTCGATGTTCGAGTTCATGTCGCCGCCGAGGATGACGGGCATGCCGGCAGGCACCTTCTCGTCAATGAGGCGGGCGATGAGTTTCACCGACTCGCGGCGCGCTGTATCGCCAAGGTGGTCCAAGTGCGTGTTGAAATAGAAGAAGGTCTTGCCCGTACTCTTCTCCTGCAGTTGTACCCATGTCACTGTTCGTTTGCAGGCGGCATCCCAGCCTTTGGAGACTTGCTCGGGCGTTTCGCTCAACCAAGAGGTGCCGCTGTTCAGCAGTTTGAATTGCTTTTTCAAGTAGAAGATGGCCATAAACTCGCCCGCTTTGCGGCCATCATCGCGGCCTACGCCCACATATTTGTATTGTGGAAAAGCCTTTTGTATATATTGTACTTGATGGGCCATCGCCTCCTGCAGACCGAAAGCCGACGGAGCCTCTTGCTCAATCATGTTCAAGGTGGATTCCTTGCGATAATCCCACGCGTTAGCGCCATCGAGGCGTCGGGAGTAGTCGCTGTCGAAGCGGATATTGTACGAAATCAACTTGACGGTGCCAGCTGGCTGCTGGTAGGCCACGGTGCGACGAGTGGCGCAGCTGGAAAGCAATACGACGGTTAACAATAGGAGGAGCAGTCTCTTCATCGTGGCGGTTGATTTTGGTTGCGAAATTACATAAAATATGGTTGCAAAAGTTTGCGCTGTGATTACAGATGTTTTTTATTTTTGCACACAGAA
>JAEERB010000201.1 GCA_016285615.1 Bacteroidales bacterium | reverse complement strand
CAGGCCATTTCTCCTGCAAGCGGTTGCGCCCAAGACCGCGCAGGTGTCAAGAGCTGAAAAAAACGGCCACCGTTTCCCAACGCCAGCCGCTCAACAAAGTATATACGCTAATGATCTTTACTTATTATTGACCATGTTGCAAGGTATCAGTGATTTCTGTGCATAAAGCGTTACCTCCACCGAGCATACCGCAGGATCGCCGCTTGGCGTTCCTGTGGCGCTCGAGGTTTTGATGATAGGGCGCGGTTTCTCATGCTGCCCAATAACGTAGGACTGTCCGTTACAGTCGGTGATGACAAAAGCGATGTGACTATTCGTCGGCAACTCGTCAAGTGTCTTGAAACGCAGTGTCGCTTGCTCGATCCTGCCGTTATTGTTGTAGGATGATATTGCCTCACAGGTTGGCACCCCGACGAAGTTGATGGGCGTGACATCCGTGAAGATGCCGACAGGTACCCCTGCAAGGTATTTGTACATGATTTCACGTTGCAGTCTCTCGGCAGGAACGTAGCCGAGGAACATTATTCCTGGTAGTCATTGAGTTGATTTCATCGTTTTGTCATTTTTTCGCAAGTGTGCAACAATTTGCAATCTGTGCAACATTTCGCAAAGTGTGCAACATTTGATTTTTTTGAGGGTACTATGTCGTCGGCTTTTTAACCTTTGTTATTCTTGTTTAACTTCCTTTTGCCGTTGGCGCCTGAGTGTCTGTCGATAGACATTTCTCTTGCGCATGTAGATTTTGGCGATGGTGTTCCAGTTGGTATCGTTCATTTCGATGCCATGGGTTTCCATCCAAGCCCAAATGATGTCCTGCTTGCGTTTTCCGATATTGCCGAATTTGAACAGGTCGTTCCACAACTCGATCGAGAATCGCTTGCGAATGCATAGAGCCAATACTCTCCTTGATGCTGCGCTCAAGTAGGTGTTGTACCTGATATTTTTATGTTTGAAACAAGGCACAAGTATGGGTACCCTGTTTTCTCCTGGATGGTTGTTTGAGGCAAAGATAGGCGGCTTGCTCAGGTATATCTCCAGTATGTCGTTCTCGGCTGAATTCCTCGGGAACTCAACCGGGTTGCCTTCGTGGCGAGTCATCAGCCACTGAGCCAGATATGGCTCCAGTGCAAGGTAGATGATAAGCCTCTCTTCGGTGTTATTGTCGTTAGTCGGTTTGTTTTCACACATGGTGAAACAAAATTACTGTCGGTAACTGACATCTTGAAAGACGATGGGTTGCAGCATTTCGTTGAATCGGTCGGCAATGCGGACACCATACTTGTCCTGCAGCTCGTCCGGTACAAGGTTTGTTGTGATGGCCGTGAACAGTTGGTGCTGGTAGCGGTATTCCAGCAGGTCAACCACGGGACTGAGTACATTACCGAAGCTCAACACCTCTGCGGGCTCCTTGCCCAGGTCGTCAATGGCCAGCATCGACCGGGAGCGAAGATTGCGGATTTTGTTGTAGTCCTTCGACATGATTGAAATCTCCATCGCATCAACAATCTCAATGCCGACATTGAAAGCCTCGCTAAGAAATGAGAAGTGACCTCTAGCTTTGAGGTAGTTCAACGCTTTCTGGAAAGCATACAACATCGTGGATTTGCCATTGCCGCATGTGCCACACAGCATAACCCCGAACTTAGGCGTCGGCTCAGTGATGTATTCGGCAAATTCTTTGATAGCCTCAGCCACATTGGCGTCATTGCGGAAAGTGCGTCTTCTGCTCTCCACAGTAGCCCTGTAACATGCTGCAAGCAGGTCAAACGCCTTCTGTGGGGTCAGGTCGAACCGAAAACGGTCCACCGTAATCTGACGCTTTATGATTGCCGACATCAGTGCCTCGACGTCTTTTGAATTGATCTTCGGGTTGATTCCCGGTTTCTTGTTTTCTTCCGTTTCCATCTTTTTTGTTTACTCTTAAATGAATTCTTGCCCAATTGATGAAGTGCCTTCTGAATTTTCCAGGACTGTCATGAGATTCAAGTTTCACATTCACCTCGTCAACGAAAAGATCCAGCATCTTCAGGATTTGTTCCTTCTCACACTTTAAGATTCTCATCGCTTCTTCAATCTCATAATCATTGATCTTAAATTCTTCAGAAAACTTCAAATTGTTCTCGCGCAAAGATGATAAAGAAGTTGTGTTGTTTATTATATTATTATTTTTTACTTGTTTATTGGGTATCGGTTTCTGTACCGATAAGTGTTCGTTCTCTACGTCAAGAGCAGATAAAATCTTGCTCTTGATTGTCTCCAAATCACCTATCTTGTCAAAGTCTAAACTGTTCAATATCTCGGCAATTTTCCTTGCTTTTTGATACTTGTCATAGTTGACGATGGTGATGATGGTCTTGGTCTTGTCACTATCCACAGTGATCATGCCGTTCAGCACGAAAAGATCCAGAGTTTCGGTGACGGTCGTATTGTTGGCTCCCCATCGTCTCATCAGCCTCCTGATGCTCGTGACATACTGCCCGCGTTTGAGGTGGACGATGGCGCTGCCGAATCCAACCTGCTTATTCTCCCATGCTGCGAGCATAAGCAGATCAACCCATCTCTTGAACCTGTGCGGGGTGGTTTCCCAAATCCAATGGCCCCAGATGGCGCGGTATATTGCAATCCATCCACCCATATTCTAGTATGCGGCTCTCCAGAACCTGAGAATCTCTGCGCCGGTATAGAATCTCCTGGAGTTTCCCTTTCTTACACCGAAGCGCAGCTTCCCCTGGTTCGTGTACCTTAAAATGCTGTTTCGATGCACGCCCAGTAGGGTAGCGGTCTCCTCGACGGAGTATCTGCCGCCGAGTTTCACATTAGGCTCTACGTTGACCATGACACATTATATATTTATAGGGGGAAACAATGTTTCAACGTCGCAGCCCATGTGTTCGGCAATGAGGATCTGGGTGTTGATGTCGGGCCGGTTCCTACCCACGACCCAGTTCCTCACCGACATCTCGCTGCGGTGGGTGATCTCTCTGAGCTTCTTGATGAACTCTGCCGATGGCAGCGGTTGCTCTCTCAATGACTTGTAGTAGTCAACTAATGATAAATTCTTGTCAGTCACCATGTTACTTAAAATTTTGAAGTTAATAGATGATTATTAATCGTTAATTATCAAAAAATAATCGTTAATATGTTTGCTATAACTATTTTTTATATTATCTTTGCAGTTGGATAGCCAAACAAGTGCTATATATGCGACAATTCAAAGAGTTGAATGCCTGCAAAGGTAACAAATAATATTTGAATATTCGCAAATAATTTATTAAATATTTTTTATAGATTATCAACAAAGGTTATACGCTATATGAAAAGGATTGATTTACTAAGGATTAGAAAGGAGTACAAAGTGACTCAGGTGAAGCTCGCCGAACTCACGAAGTACCCCCAGGGATTCATCTCGCAGATAGAGAATGGGCGAGTGGATGCACCGGCCGCGTTTCTCGTGCGGCTGAAAGAGGCCTTGAACATCAAAGACCTTGATTCGTTCTACCTTCCCGATTCAGATGAACAGGCCGCAAAGGATGCACGTCAGTTGCTCGAGAACCGCATTGACGAACTGCAGGCCATGATCAAGCGATTGTTGGACATCATCGACAGGCGAGACGAGCGAATCCGTGAGCTCGAAGGTCAGTTGTCCCGCTACCAAGAGAAATTCTTGGATGCGACAAATTGACCAAAAATCAAAAATTGTTTTTCAGCGTATTATTTTGGGATTTTTAAAAAGCGACAAATAGGTTTGCACGTGGCTTGCACATGCCTATAGTGAATAATTAACTTATTATTAATCAGGTGGTTGTTGGCTCGATTATGTTTCTTCCCAAGCTGAGGGCCGCGGGTCCGAGTCCCGTCTACCGCTCGAGGTATTGAAAGTATTGAGGGCAAACCTTGCCTGTCAATGCTTTCCTTTTCTTGTAGCAACAACTGGCGCTTCTCCAATCTGGGG
>JAEERB010000200.1 GCA_016285615.1 Bacteroidales bacterium | reverse complement strand
GAAGATCATCTTTTCGATGGTCAATGTGAGCAAGACTTTCCCGCCGCAGAAGCAGGTGCTGAAGAACATTTACCTTTCCTTTTTTTATGGAGCCAAGATTGGTGTACTGGGTCTGAATGGTGCGGGTAAGTCCTCATTGCTGAAGATCATTGCTGGCGTGGATAAGTCGTACCAGGGCGAAGTGGTTTTTGCCCCCGGCTATTCGGTTGGTTACTTGCAACAGGAACCCGAATTAGATGACAATCTTACTGTGAAAGAGGTTGTTATGCAGGGTGTGCAAGAGGTTGCCGATATCCTGAAAGAGTATGAAGAGGTGAATCTGAAATTTGCCGAACCGATGGACGACGATGAGATGAACCGCCTCATTGAGCGGCAAGGGGAGCTGACCGAACTGATTGACCAGCACGACGCCTGGGAACTGGACGCCAAACTCGACCGCGCCATGGACGCCCTACGCTGTCCCGAAGGCGACACGCCGGTGCGTAATCTGTCGGGCGGTGAGCGCCGCCGTGTGGCATTGTGCCGCTTGCTGCTTTCAGAACCCGACATTCTGCTGCTCGACGAGCCTACCAACCATTTGGATGCCGAGTCGGTAGAATGGCTCGAGATGCACCTTCGTCAGTACAAGGGCACCGTCATTGCCGTTACGCACGACCGCTACTTCTTGGACAATGTAGCAGGCTGGATTTTGGAGCTCGACAGGGGAGAAGGTATCCCGTGGCAAGGCAACTACTCGTCATGGCTGGAACAGAAGGCTAACCGCCTGAAAATGGAGGAGAAACAGGAGTCGAAGCGTATGAAGACACTGGAGCGCGAGTTGGAATGGGTGCGCATGGCTCCGAAAGCCCGCCACGCTAAGTCGAAGGCCCGTTTGAATGCCTACGACAAACTGTTGAATGAGGATGTGAAAGAGAAGGAAGAAAAACTGCAAATCTACATTCCTAACGGTCCCCGTTTGGGTAATACGGTCATAGAGGCGAATGGCGTTTCTAAAGCATTTGGTGACAAGCTTTTATTCGAGAACCTGACCTTCAGTCTGCCACCCAACGGCATTGTGGGCGTTATCGGTCCCAACGGCGCGGGCAAAACCACGCTGTTCCGCATGATTATGGGCTTGGAGCAACCCGATAGCGGTAGCTTTAGAGTGGGAGAGACCGTTAAAATCGGTTATGTGGACCAACAACATGCCGCCATTGACCCCGAAAAGAGCGTGTGGGAGGTAATTTCGGAAGGCAACGAGCAGATTAGTCTCGGTGGCCGCCTTATCAATTCACGAGCCTACGTTTCGCGTTTCAACTTCAATGGTACCGAGCAAGGCAAGAAAACCGGCTTGCTGTCGGGTGGCGTGCGTAACCGTTTGCATCTCGCTCTGACTTTGAAATCGGAAGCTAATGTCTTACTACTTGACGAGCCAACTAACGATATAGATGTCAATACTTTGCGAGCCTTAGAGGAAGGTTTGGAAGACTTTGCCGGCTGCGCTGTGGTCATTTCACACGACCGCTGGTTCCTCGACCGCATCTGCACCCACATTCTGGCCTTTGAGGGCGATTCGCAAGTCACTTTCTTTGAAGGCGGCTATTCAGAATATGAAGAAAACCGCAAGAAACGACTGGGCGACGTTGAACCCAAACGCATTCACTACAAGAAACTCATCAAATAACTCTACTTTACTAAAATGTCTCACACTGAGAAAGATAGAAATTGGCTAAGTTACATCTTACTATTGTGCACCACCACTTTTTGGGGCGGCTCGTTTGTGCTGACTAAACAGTTGCTGGATGTGGCCTCTCCGGTGACAATCATCTTCCTTAGGATGGTCATTGCATCGGTGGTCTTTTCCATCATCACGCTCGTTCTTTACAAGGATTCCTGCTTGATGAAAGGAAAGGATTTTTGGATGATGGTGGCTGTGGCTTTCTTCGAGCCGTTTCTCTATTTTCTTTGTGAAACATACAGCATCAAATACAGTGATCCAACCGTCGTGGCCATTCTGATTGCCACCATCCCCATGTTTATTATGATTATGTCCTATTTTACTGAACATGAGAAGATTGGAAGAATTAATAGAATTGGTACTTTAATTGCTTTTGTCGGCATTTTTGTCATGCTGATACCCTCATTGGGCAATGTTTCATTCAATGGTTGGGGCATCGTTTTGGGGTTCGGCGCAGTACTGTCGGCAGTGGGCTACACCTATTTCATCAACAAGTTGCCCGAAAAGTATAACTCCTTGGTAATCATCACTTGGCAAAATCTGTTAGGCGCCATCTTTTTCGCTCCGCTCTTCTTTTTCGGCCAAAATTCACAGGTACTGCATAGCGAAATCACCGCCCTGATGCAACCCGCCAATTTGACGCTGCTGTTTATTCTGGCTATTGCATGTTCTGCCTTGGCGTTCATGTTCTATCTGCACGGTATCCGCCACATTGGCATGACCAAAACCAGCATCTTCACCAACCTGATTCCTGTGGCCACCGCTATTTTAGCCTTTTTCATTGTGGGAGAGGAGTTTCCACCAGTGAAAATTTTGGGCATAGCCATCGTTATAGTGGGTGTGTTTATGGTACAAAAAAAATAAAGAAGAGACGCACGGCCGTGCGTCTCTTCTTTTTTCCCTTTTTTCCCTATTTTTGCACCCTGAATTTTAAATGGCATGAAAGCGAAAACCTTTGCTATATACACTTTGGGGTGCAAACTCAATTTCGGTGAGTCGTCAGAAATTGCTCGACAACTGACCGAGGCGGGCTATACTCATGCCGATCATCCCGATGTGATCATCCTTAACAGTTGTGCGGTCACTGCGACGGCTGAAAAGAAGTCGCGTAACTTGGTGGCGCATTTGCATCGCGAAACGCCTGATGCTGAAATTGTTGTGCTCGGCTGCTACGGCTCGCTCCGTCCTGAGCTAATACGCCGCTGGCCAGGCGTGACCGCAGTCTTCGGTAACCGCGACAAGATGAACGCTATTCCGTACATTTTGGGTGAAACATTGCCTACGGCACCGCGCTTCTTCTCGGCTTTTTCGTCCAACGACCGTACCCGTTCGTTCCTCAAGATTCAGGATGGTTGCGATTATCATTGCAGCTATTGTACGGTGGCGGATGCCCGTGGGGAGAGCCGTAGCGATACTATTGACCACGTAATCTGTCAGTTACAGCGCATCAACGAGAGCGGCATTAAAGAGGTTAACCTCACAGGTGTCAATATCGGCGACTTTGGTAAAGGTCAGGATGTGAATTTCTTACAGCTGTTGCAACGCATTGAGCAGGAGAGAATTGTGCCGCGCGTGCGCATTTCGTCAGTGGAACCGAACCTGTTGAGTGAAGATATTATCCGTCTGGTGGCAACGTCGCAAACGTTGATGCCCCATTTTCACATTCCGCTACAGTCGGGCTGCAACCGCATATTAGCCTTGATGCGCCGTCGCTACAATTGCGACCTTTTTGCCGGTAAAATTCATTTAATCAAAGAGTTGATGCCGCAAGCCTGCATTGCTATCGATGTTATTGCCGGCTTCCCTGGTGAGACGGAGGAGGATTTCGAGGAGACTTATCGCTTTGTGAAATCGCTGCCGTTGAGCTATATGCATGTGTTCACCTATTCAAGCCGTCCTGGCACACCTGCTGCGGCCATGAAACAGACGCCGCCACCTGTAAAGAAAGAGCGTACTGACCGCCTGCTGGCTCTCTCTGCCGCCCAAAAACTGAAGTTCTATCGAGAAAATGAAAACACCTCACACACAGTTCTTTTCGAATCGGAGGTAAAAGAAGGGATGATGTCTGGATTTACCGACAACTATGTGAAAGTCCAAACGCCCTATAATCCTACGCTGGTTAACCAAATGGTGCCGGTCGTTATTAGCCGCCTTTCTGATCCTGATGCCGACGAAAGATTTTTGGTGATGGACTGCGCTCTACAACAATAATTTTACTATTTTTGCGTTTCTTTTCACACCTACT
>JAEERB010000199.1 GCA_016285615.1 Bacteroidales bacterium | reverse complement strand
GGGTCAATGGTGGTGCACAAAATGGCAAACTCTCTGTAAGTGGGAACATGCCATCCGTCGGGGCAGATGCCTTGTGCCAGCATATACTGGTTGGGTTGGGCTTTTACCCAGTTGTTGGCAGTTGACCACGGATAATAAATTTCTGAGTTGCCTTGGGCGTCTTTCTGTTCGAAATAGTAACGTCCATATTCGTATTCAGCGCTGGTGGTCAAGGGTAGCAGAGGGGTGCCGTCGGGCAGACTCTTGGTGCGCATGTTCTCGGCAGTCCAGCATTGTGAGCCGATCTGAATGGTATTGTAGGCGTTGCCGTCCACGTCGAACACCTTGTCGCCGCAATGGAAGTCCTTGTTGACAATGAAGGTGAGTGCGTTGCCGTAAGCTGTGCCCATGGCGTTACGGGCGTAGGCGCGTACGTAATACTTGATGTACTTCATGTCATCATTAAGTTTGATGGCTGCGCTGGAGTAGGTGCCATCGCTGGCAATGAAGTGGGTCTTGAACATGGTGGCGTTGGCGCCGGGAATACTATCGGTACTGCAGATGATGCCTGCCTCGAGGATGGGCGATCCACCATCAGACAAAATCTTGGATGTTACTTCTGCCATACCGCCGCTGGCGCGGTCAACAGTCAGCGTTTGTACTTCGGGAAGGTCGGCGTCGCCAGTCTCCTCGGGAAAAATGAAGGTGATAGTCTCGCTGCCACTTTGCATGCTCGAAAGAACAACTTCCTTCACGCCGTCAGTTTGGGTGGCATATCCTTTGTATTGCATCTGGTTGCCGTTAGCAAACTGGTAATTAGTGTGTTTGCGGAAGATATCCTCTGTCAGCGGCAGACTGCTAACAAATTGGAGACTGTTGTCTGAGCCTGCACCACCAACGTTCACCATCTTGATGGAGGTGTTGCCGTATTTGGTTACAACGCCTAACAGATAGGTCTGCGGCGTGCTCATAGTGGCGTGGAACTGGTGCTCGCCAGCCGGGAGTGTCTGCTGGAAATGGGCGATTCTCTTACCGTTAATGTCAAAAATGGTCATATAAACCTGCTCTTCCTCACTCAGCAACAAACTGAAGTCAGTAGCGCCTTGGAAGGGGTTGGGCGTGTTTTGGTATAGTTTGGGCTTACCGGTGGCTCTTTCCAAACTGGTAATGCCCGTGGTGTTCATAATTAAAAGAGTGTCAGGGTAGTAGATGGTTTCTGTCCAGTTGTTGGTCAGGTTGGTGATGACAACGCTGTCCAAACGTTGGAAGGATAAGTCTTCTCTTGCTCCCGTGAAGGTCAGGGTTACCGTCTCTTGCGCTTGCATAGATAAAACTATGACACATAAGTAGATAAGTGATAGGATCTGTTTCATAGTAGATATAAATGAATTAGTTGTTATACATTCTGAAAAACATGGCGAAGATACAATAAAAACGAATTTAAAGACTAAAAAACTACATTAATATTGTTACAATTTGATTGTCATGCCGAAGGCAACGTTTTTAGTTTTCAGTTTTCAGTTTCGGCACCTTGAAGGTGTACTGGTCGTAATCCTTGGTTCGCCATGCAATGTGTTTGGTGAATGGTGATAAGGCGAACAGAGGCGAGAAAGTGCGGACGCTGATGGTTTCGCCGTCGGGCATGAACTCCAGAATACGGAGCCAGCCGTCGCCACCGTTGCCATGCCATCCACGGTCGGCCATTTGGGCGTTAAACATCATTTGCGGGATGATATGGCCGTCGGCTGCAGGGTCTTCGCGGTACGAGCAGGTTACCGAGTAGTCGGTGGCGGCAATCGTCGATTTGATAACAGGTATCTCACCGGCATGGCCGCACAGCACCATCGCGATGTTCTTCGACGGGTAAATTAGTTTTTCCCATACAGCCTTTGGCCAGTTGTGGGGTTGCAGGGTGTAGCCTTCGCTTGGAATTATATTGCCCCTATGATCCAGGAAGGAATGGGTAAGGATGATAACACGATGATGTTTATATTTATCTGATTCAATGAGTTCCCGAGCCCAATCGAGCACTTCGTCGCGCGGGGCAAACTCGAAGCCGATGACGAGCAAGTCACCCCAAGTGTCGGTATGGAACTCAAAGGCGCAGTTTTCCATCGTCTCTTTTCCTTCGTAATTTTTACCCATCGAAACAAGGTACTTCTCATTTAAGATACTGCGCTCGGGATAGAAACATTTTGGAAGGTCGGAGCGGCGGTCTTCGGCGGCCAACGAACCGCAGTCGTGGTTGCCTTGGCAGGGAACGTAAGGTACGACATCGTCCAGCCGCATCAGCGCACGTGATACCGACTCCCACTGCTGTTGCGAGGTCTGGTTGCCGTTGCGCAGGTCGGTCTGGTATTGGGCGCTGCTGTGGATGTGGCCATTGACGAATGGATGTTCCGAGTCGTTCTTTTCCACCATATCGCCTGAAATCAGGGCGGCCAGCACATGCAGACGGTTGCGCACCAGCGATGTCCAGGATGTTTGCAGTTCAAACAGCGGCTGGCAGAGACTGGATTTGTTGTACGCTTGCGGGTCGGAGATGAGAATCATCGAGAAGGAACTGTCGTTTTGCAATTCAGGGTAGAGGGGAATGGTTGGATCGTCGCTGGAATCGTAAATACATCTCACACTATATCCTTCTTGGGCGGTCTTATCATACGAAAAGTGTTCTATACCAGTTTGATAGTGACTAAGTTTGACTGCACGGCCAACCCCTTCAGGCGAACCAATGTCGGTCCACAACATCAAAGCACCGTTGAAATAAAACTCTCCTGCTTTCCAATAGCCGGCGGGGCGGGCACAGAATCCGGATGAGTTGGCGTCACGGTCGTTGATATGGTGGATGTAATTATAGCCGGGTGTGTTGGGCTCGGTGCTGTAAGAAGGTTTTCCACCATATTCGGCTTTTGGAAAATTAACCCAGAAAGCATCTGGTGCACATAGTTTTACGCTCAGCTTATTAGTGCTGGTCAGATTGTATTGAGAAATATCAGTGGCCATGGAGTCTCTATCCCAAGCGGGGTCAACCACTTTGAGCATTTCGGCATACTCTTTGTAGCTGGGAACATGCCAGCCGTCGGGACAAACACCCTGCAAAGGACGATCCTGATTGGAGTGGGTGATGGAAAAGTTGCTGGCGGTTGACCACGGATAATAAACCTGGTGCCCCACAATGTCGTCGGTGCGCTCGTAATAGTAGCGCCCGTAAGTATATTCGGCGTCGGTGGTCAGCGGCTCCAGTTTGGTGCCATCGGCATAGGTTTTGGTGCGCATATTCTCTGCCATCCAGCACTTTGTGCCGATTTTGACGGTACGGTATACGTTGTCGTCAATGTCGTATAACAAATCGCCGCAGCGGAAGTCGTTGTTGAGGAGGAAGGAAAGCACATTTCCGTAGGCTGTGCCGGCTTTGTTGATGGCGTAAGCCCTGACATATAGTTTGACATATTTGAAGCCCTTGGTCAGCTTGTAGGCCTGGCAGATGAAAGTGCCGTCGGGGGCAATGGCGTCGCCCTTGAAGATGAGTTTTTTTTCGCTGAACAAGCTGTCGGTACTGACAATGATGCCTACCTCTGTGATGGGAGTTTTATCTTGGACGGTGACTTTGGAGGAGACTTGTGCCGAGCCGCTGCTGGCGCGGTCCACCGAGAGCGTCTGCACCAATGGCAGTAACGAGTTTTTTTCGGCTTTTCCTGTGAAAGTCAGCATTGCCGTTTCTTGTGCGGAAATAATGAATGTGCTAAAAATCAAGGTGATAAAGAGGGTGATTGTTTTCATATCAAAGCATGTTTGGGGTGATAGCTATTTTGTGCAAAAATAATGATTTTCATCATCAATTAATGGTGATGCTGGCGCTTTCCAATCCGTCGCCCGTCACGGTTAGCGTGACTTTGCCTTCCACGATGGCGGTTAGTTGGCCGCTAAAGGCATGATGCTGTGGCAGATGGAAGAGGTCGAGGTTGGTGGCGTCGGCATTGGCGGCACA
>JAEERB010000198.1 GCA_016285615.1 Bacteroidales bacterium | reverse complement strand
GGTGTGGCACCATGGACTGGCTGTTCCTGCCGCCCGTGACTTGGGCAACGAGGAGGTGCAACGTGGACGTGCCTTGTTCCGTGAGATCGGCTGTGCCTATTGCCACCGTCCTTCATGGCAGACAGGTGACGACGACTTCACCGATCCAGCCGGTTTCTTCGCCGACAGCGACCCGCGTCTGCCGCGCTATCCCAACCAAAAGATCTGGCCTTACAGCGACTATATCCAACACAAGCTTCACATGGAAAACGACATCCGCACGGGCTGGTGCCGTACCACACCGTTGTGGGGTAGGGGACTCTCTGCCATCTGCACCGGTGCCAGCGACCGTCTGCACGACTGCCGCGCCCGCACCGTCATCGAGGCCATCATGTGGCATGGCAACACCGAAAGCGATGCCCGCCGTACCGTCGAGAAGTTCCGTGAACTTCCCAAAGAAGACCGCGATGCCATTGTGAAATTTATTGAGGCGATTTAAGAATAGCCTGAATCCGACTGTTTCTGGTGGTTGGAACACCATCCAACGCCAAGTCCGGGAAGAATGCTTCCGGCGAAGAAAAGAGCGAGTCCTGAGCGGCTTTCATCTTTTCCTCGTCGGAAGCGTTTTCTATGGTATTCGCAAGGGCTTGGAGCGTACTGTCAATCTCATGATCCTCATGGGTCAAGTAGAGCAATGCCTTGGGAAGAAAACCATCGCTGAAAATGTATAATTGTCGAGGGGAATACGACAAGTTGATAATCCTGGAATGCAGTATTTCATCAAGGATATCGACCTGGCTGGTATGGTCGTACTTGTCGTTGAAATAAACACTGCTGTTGTAATACCAGTACTGGTACCGATTAAAGAGGTATCCCAGAGGAACCGAACTGGAGATGTTCCAGAAAAACGAGTCACCAATGACAAGGAAAGTAGGCCATGCCGCCCACCTGTCGGGTACTACTTTAACATCAGCGTAATAGTTCGTGTTGGGCCGAATGGGACGCATCAAATTCAAGATGTCTTCAAGATCCGTATCGGGATATCTGGAAGTATCGGCATATTTCTCCCCAATGTCGTAATGCAACAGCCTCAAATGGCTGGCGTCTTCGATATAGCGCATGATGGTATCGAAGGCGTATTCCGCTGCAATATGCGACCAATGCATTCCTGTCTTGGGAAACAACGGAAAGTCGACATGGCCTTTCCAGTTTTCAAAGACTTTCTCCACATTGATGTAGTGGATGCCAAGGCTGTCGAAAACATGGGGATAATATTCGATGGCATGGAAGGTCTCGCGCTCCGGATCAGGGTTTTCGGGGAGGTATTCAGGAAACACAAAAGCCTTGCTGGGGAGTAGGGAAACGAAGATGAAAATCCGGTATTCTTCAAGGATGTTTTGCACTTTGTACATGCGTGATGCTTCCAGGTCGAGGCTACTCTTTGTGGCGACCTTGTCATCACCATAACGATATTTGGCACCCTGGTAGTAATTGCCTACATCGTCCCACCCAAACAGCCAGTCGTCCTTGCCTACTTTCACGGTATTGTTTGAAGCAATATGGTAAAAATCCCAAAGGTATTGGTTGTAAAAGGGAATCAGCACTTCACGGAAACCAAAGTTGTATCGGATGTTTTCTTCCAGGTTTTCTTGAAACCACCCGTGTTTGAGGTTGTTCAACGTAAGTTTCGCATCCTTTGGCTCATAATACACCCCATTCAGCTTCTTAAGCTTGAAAACATGGGTCCGATCCTGGACATAAATCATGACGAAAACGGCCAAGGTCAGAATACACAATACGTAAGCTAACTTGTTTTTCATTGCCGCAAAATTAGTAAATTTAAGAATGACACCCCCAATTATTAAGGAGTGAATACATTAAAAATCATCATTTTTCGGGGTAAGGTGGTTAACAATAAAATTCAGATATTTGCAAAAGAAAACATAAATCGTTTTGTGATGAAACAAATCCGTCATATCCTATCTGTTTTGGTCATCGTCTTGATTGCAGTTCTCGCTGCAGGCACCATTGTCGAACGGCTTCATGGTTCTGACTTTGCGTTGGAACATGTGTACAGCACTTGGTGGTTCGTGGGGCTGTGGGCGGTTCTGTCAGGAGTCATGATATGGATGGCGGTGAAATACCGTATGTGGAAACGTTTTGCGGTCTGCGCCTTGCACCTTTCCATCTTATTGATTCTGTTGGGTGCCCTGTTGACCATGCTCACGGGACAACAAGGACGGATGATGCTGAAGCCGGGCGAGACGACCCAAACGTTTTACATCGGTAACGAAGTTGAAAACCACCCGGTGGAGTTGCCTTTCACGTTGACGTTGGATCATTTCGAGGGGGTGAACTACCCTGAAACCCATAAGCCGATGGATTTTGTAAGCCATATTGTCATCGGTGACACGTCGGGCGATGAGGAGTTCACCATCTCCATGAACCATATTTTGCGACGTCAGCATTATCGGTTTTATCAAACCGACTATGACGAGGCAGGCAACTCCATCCTTTCGGTGAGTCGTGATCCTTGGGGCATTGGCGTGACCTACGCCGGTTATGTTCTGCTCTTGTTTGCCTTGGTGATGATGCTTTTGAAGCAACCCAAGACTTACAAGGCGGTTACCATCTCATGGATTGTCGTGCTCGTCGTTTTGGCGGTGTTGCTGCACATCAGGATGCTGACCCATCAGTTGTTGCCTGTGTTGCGCTCGCCTTTCTTCAGTCTGCACATCTCGACGATTGTGACTGCCTACGCCTTGCTATTGGCCATCATGATTACAGGCATCATCGCCCTCGTGAAACCGAAAGACAAGGAGCGTCTGGAGAGGTTGAAAACCCTCAGCAAATCCATGCTTTATCCGGCCGTGGCCTTACTAGCCATCGGTATCTTCATCGGGGCCGTGTGGGCCAACGTCTCTTGGGGCAACTACTGGTCGTGGGACCCCAAAGAAGTGTGGGCCTTGATCACTTTGCTGGTTTATGCCGCCCCGTTACACGACAAGCATTGGAAATCATTCCAGAAGCCCGTGTTTTATCATGTTTACGGCATCCTGGCCTTCCTCAGCGTGTTGATCACCTATTTCGGGGTGAATCTGCTTTTAGGAGGCGTTCACGCTTATTAATAAAGAAATTTGCTGGTAATCAAATAATAATTATTTTTGCTTGTCCAAATTAATAATTATTACCATGAAAAAACACGTTCTTTTCCTTCTGCTTGCTGTCCCGATGCTCTTTGGATCTTGTGCAAGCTCCAAGTTCTATTCACAAAAAGCCGAAGATATCCGTCCGATTGCTTTGGTGGAATCGTATTCCTATATCACCGATGCGGTTTTCGACTTCAGCACCGATTACCTTCCGTATGCCTCTCGCTTCAACCAACTTCTTATCAACGATATTATGACCTCGTCTGGAATGCCGATCCAGAAGACGGTTTCCGTTGATTTTGACGCTGCCAATCCTGATTCTCAGTTGGGCACTTGGATGATGTGTATGCTTGACCTTTCTACAAGCAGTGCCAAAAACCTGATCATTCCCACTGAAATCCGCGATGCAGTCCGCCAGAGTGGTTGCCGCTATGGTCTGCTCATCTCCGATGTGGGCTATTCCAAAAATGCGAAACAATATGCCTTGGAAGAGGGTTTGGAAATCGCCATGAAAATTTCGGACATCATCTTTTACAACAGCATCGATCTATCGAAAGAATCCGAAGCCTACACCAATGGAATTTGGGCACTGATGTTCGACAACCAAACGGGCCGTGTGGTCTGGTTTGGTAAACAGCCCAGACGTTACGAATACGATCCATTAGACAAGAAGAGCCTGACAGAACAACTGAACAAGCTCTTTAAAGGCTTCCGTTGAATTACGGTTCGCACATAATTTTACGAACTACTTGTTTCCCCTTCTGAACGACGGAGACGAAGTAGATACCTTCGGGGCATTTGCTTAGGTCAACGATGATTTCCTGACCTTGTGAATGCCCCGAAGTCTTCTGGCTTGTTCAAATCCTCAGCGTCTTCCCGA
>JAEERB010000197.1 GCA_016285615.1 Bacteroidales bacterium | reverse complement strand
AAGACGTGGCATCATTTGACACTCGTCGGAGATAGACGTAAAAGGTGTTTTGTGAATTGTTGGTTCTAATTGCCCTCTTCGTTAGAACCAATTTTGAATAGTGAGGGCAAAAATGGCTGGTTTTTTAATGTTTATTTCTACACTGAGTATGGAGTCGGATATTTTTGCATGCGATTTCACGGCAATGCTTCAGATACCAGAGTTACTAGACGTGATACTTCTTGAAATCTGATATGCAAAAGGACCCGTGCATAAAGCACCGTGTAGAAGACAAATAAAGTATTAACATAAAAAATTAATTATTATGAACACAGATAACAAAATCTTAGGCAACCAATTGGTTGTGTTGTCGAGGTCAGACCTTGACACTATGGTGAATGAAATGGCACAAAACATTGTCGCCGCTCAGACCAAAAATATGCTAAATGATAGTGAGGCTGGTATGGATGCTCCTGAAGGAATGCGATTCATCACCCGTAAGGAAACGGCGAGTCTTTTACATGTGAACTACACCACGCTCTGGCGATGGAACAAGCAAGGTTATCTCCGTTCCAGAAAAGTAGGTGGAAGGCATGTCATGTACAAATACAGTGATGTGATGGCTTTGCTCAATGGCTGACTATAATAAAGAAGGAGGTCTTTATGGCAAAAGACTCAAAGACTATTCTACTCTTCACGGAACAGCGAGATGCCATCGCCTATCTTACTGATGAAGAAGCCGGGCAGATGTTCAAGGCCATCTATGACTATGCCGAAGATGGTGTTGTGCCCAAATTTGCCGGTCCAATGATGTCGGTATTCGCGATGATTCGATCACAGATAGACCGCAGTAGAGATGCCTATAAAGAGAAGTGCCTGAAGAACAGCGCCAACGCCAGGAAACGCTATGCATGCAAACAGCAGGAGACCAACGAACGCATGCCATCGGATGCGAACGCAAACGACGGTTTCCCTCCGCATCCCGTCGCATGCATTCCTATTCCAAATCCTAATCCTACTACAAATCCAAATCCGAACATTGATGATGGAACTAACGCTTCCATCATCAATGAAGCAGAAATGATAGAGGGTGAAGAATACCCGTTTGACAAGATTTGGGAAATGTATGACAAACCAATAGGTGATCAAGAACAACTAAGACATCGTTGGAACGCCCTGTCACACGACGATAAGAAAGCTATTTTCGCTTATGTTCCCCTTTATGTGCAGGCGCGACCCGAAAGAAAATATCGCAAGGACTTTGCAAACTTCCTCACCTACCGCACATGGGAAACGACACCTATCAATTCAGCCGACCTGCAATATGAAAACAATCAACGCTGTTATCAATCAATTGAAGCAAGAAGGAATGCTGCTCAGCGGACAACCTTACAACTTGCCAACAAACTCATTGGCACAAGAATCGAACCTGTCGCCGACTTTGATGAAGATTAAGAACAAGTACCCCACGGTAAAAGAATTCTTGGTCGCCATCAATCCAGACAGACAGTTGCAGATATGCAATAATCCCGAGGATTGCTATTTCGGCAATTCACCTACTTTGGCTTCTTTGAACATACTCTACGGACAAGGAACTGCAGAGGTTTGGCTTTCAGCCGAGGTACAAGAGGCATGTCTGTTCATGGGTATAAAGGAAATGCCGGACATCAACCAGACGGAAAAGTTGGTCAAGATAATCTCACTGCAATATGGCTATCTGAAGGTTGACGAACTGCAACTGTTCTTCTTCAATTTCTGCTCCGCGAAATATCGTCACTTCTACAATACCTTCGACCCGTCCATCATCATTCTTAGCCTTCGTGATTTCCTGAGTGACAGGAACCGGGCTTATGATAAACGCGAGCAAAGGGAAAGAGAACGTGAGCGTGAGGAATGGAAGAAGAACGCCATCACCTATGAAGAGTACCAAAGGCGGAAAAAAGAAAAGGAACTGTAAATTCAAGATGCAAAAAAGGGGTTGCCGAAAGCTTGCTTCTCGGCCCCTTCTTTTTTTTGAGAAACGACAAAAGAAATAGTGTTTTATAAAAACTCTTAGCCTAATAAGAGTTAACTTTCGTTAACACATGGTTGTCCTTGCCAAAAATAGCTTTTGGGGAGCAAGCTCGGACAAGATAATGGTGTAAAATCAAGGTGAAAAGATAAAAACTTCGACCTGTGGAACTGAACCATAAAAATGCCTTATTGCGGATCTTCTTTTTTGCGTTTCCTTTATAATTTGGTGGGGCAAATGTGGGGCAAAATGGTAAAATGAAAGTCGCAAGTGCTTCATTTTCAAGCACTTGCGACTTATAAAAGTGATCCCTACAGGATTCAAACCTGTAACCTTTTGATCCGTAGTCAAACGCTCTATTCAATTGAGCTAAGGGACCATTTTTCGTTTTTAGCGCTGCAAAGTTACTGCTTTTTTCGTAACCTGCAAGCGTTTTTAGCAACTTTTTTCAAAAAAATTATCGGCACGAATAGCCATACTGGTATTATCTATCACAATACCAGCAGTTTAGGTATCCGCGAGAAAATCAGTTCAGCAACCAGGTTGCAAGTGCCCAGATGATAAAAATCACCAGCGCGATGAGGGTTGCAGTCCACAGCGGTTTATACTTCACCACATACAGGGACAGCTTGGGTACATCAGGCTTCTCGGGCTTCTCCTCGGCGATGGCGAGTTGCTGCTCATCGATGGGATCGATGGGCTGAGCCTCTTCCTTATATAAATATGCCTTCATTGTCTTGTTCTTAATTGGTTTTGCGGTGCAAATATACACCATTTCCCTCAACCGAGCAAGAACCGCCAGATTTTTTCGCGGTTCAAACAAAAGTAGGTGCGCGATACTGTTGTTGCAGCGTCGCGCACCCATTATGAAAAGCCACACCAAAGGATGTGATGAAACTCCGACTAAATACAGGAGTTGAGGGCGCCACTTGCTTTGTAATCCTCCGGCTGTTAAGCACCTTGCGGTCGAGGCCCGCCATTGCAGGCAGCGCTTTGCTCGGCATTTCATAAAAAATTTGAAGAGTATCCCGATCAACTTTGATGTGGTCATTTTTTCAAAGAGCTCTGTCTCAAAGACACTGCAAAGATATACCGCTTTTCTGTAAAATGCAACAACTTACTCGATTTTAACATTCCCTTTTAACAGTTCAATATTCACCAATTACAGCCAAACCCGAGAGATAAACCCTCTATTCTTGGCGGTTACGTCCCTTTTGTACGCTTTTTTGAATCGCACACTTTCATTTCTCGACGACACCCCACGTTGCACATCTTGACCACACATTTAACTGAATATTTTTTCGCCATTTACTTGTAATTCTATCAATTAATATATATTTTTGCCCTTGATTTAATGATTTTATCTTATACCACATCATTTAATCATAAATATTACATCCTACCATCATTATCATACCATATTATTAACTCTAAATTCAATGTTAACATGATGAAAAAACATTTACTTCTCATTGTTGCATTTGCTTTTGCCTTGGTGGCCAGCGGCCAGCGGCTTTCTTTGAGTCCGCAGCTCAAGGGCCAGCCTGTCAAGGGCAAATACGAATTCCGCTCGACAAAGCATGAGGCAACTCAGCGCGACGGAAAGTTAGTCATGTCTCAACAGCGCAAAGCACACTCTCGTGTCGAAGTCATCTCCGAGCAACCCGAGGGCGAGTTGAAGACCTATGCACGCAGTGGCGGTGCCATGTACGGCTTCTGGGGCTACCTGTTCACCACCTCTCAGGATGGCAGCGCCATGCAGATGGTGTTTGCCGATGACGGCAAGACCGTTTATCTCAAAGACCCCATCTCACAAGCGGCTGCCGGCACGTGGGTGAGAGCTGAGCTGAGTGATGACGGCAAGACGCTGACGATGCCGTTGAACCAGCACATTATCTTCTATGACGATGAGGGCTACGGACTGATCACGGCTTGGATTAACGTGGGTTTTGACGAGAATGGCAATATCCAGGCTACGCCCGACCTTGATATTCAAGAGGCAACATTCACCATTGACGACAATGGCGTGATCTCT
>JAEERB010000030.1 GCA_016285615.1 Bacteroidales bacterium | reverse complement strand
TTTTAACAAAAAAATAAGAATTTATCATTCCTCTATGCATAGAAATTACAGATTATTCTTGTACCTTTGCAATGCAAATATTTGAAGGATGAAAGAGGTGGAAAACATTTTAAATGAGTTGAATACGGCGCAGCAGGAGGCAGTGCAGTGTATTGATGGACCGTTGATGGTGATTGCGGGCGCTGGCTCGGGCAAAACCCGTGTGCTGACGTATCGTATTGCCTATATGCTGACGCAAGGTATTGACCCGTTCCGCATACTGGCGTTGACCTTTACCAACAAGGCCGCCGCCGAGATGAAGGAGCGTATCTACAAGTTGGTGGGCGGCAGCAATGCCAAGTCAGTGATTATGGGCACTTTCCACTCCGTCTTTTATCGTATCTTGCGTGCCGAGGGCGACAAGTTGGGCTATACCCACAACTTGACTGTCTATGACACCGACGACTCAAAGAGCGTGCTGCGTAGCATCATCAAGGAGATGAACCTCGATCCGAAAGTGTACGTGGTCAACACCGTGCTGAGCCGCATCTCATCGGCCAAGTCGAGCCTACTGTCGGCGGAAGAGTATGCCAACAATCATGAAATCACGCAGATAGATGCAGCCAACGGTCGGCCTCACATTGCCGAAATCTTTATCCGCTACAACCGCCGTCTGAAGAATTCGGACGCTATGGACTTCGATGACCTGCTCTATTACATGAACGTCCTGCTGCGCGATTTTCCCGAAGTGCTCTATAAGTATCAGAACCGCTTCCAGTATATTCTGGTGGATGAGTATCAGGATACGAACTATGCGCAGTATATGATTATCAAGAAGTTGGCCGCTGCACACCAGAATATCTGCGTGGTGGGCGACGATGCGCAGAGCATCTACGCCTTCCGTGGCGCCAACATCCAGAATATCCTCAACTTCAAACGCGACTACCCGACGGCCCGCGTGGTGAAACTGGAACAGAACTACCGTTCGACGCAAAATATTGTCAACGCCGCCAATGCCATCATCAAAAACAATAAGGATCAGCTCTTTAAGGAGGTATGGACCAGCAACGAAGAGGGCGATCGCATCAGTATTGTGCAGTCGGCATCTGATAATGAGGAGGCACAATTTGTGGCTAACACGATTTCCGATTATAAGGTGAATTATCATGTTGATAATAACCAGTTTGCCATTCTCTATCGTACTAATGCGCAGTCGCGTGCGCTGGAAGAGGCGTTAATCAAACGGCGTATCCCCTATAAGATTTATGCGGGCGTCTCTTTTTATAAACGTAAGGAAATCAAAGATATACTGGCTTACTTCCGTCTAACCATCAACCATTACGATGAAGAGTCACTGCGGCGTGTTATCAACTACCCGCAACGCGGCATTGGCGCCACGACGGTTGAGAAGGTGATTATCTGCGCCCGAGAGCACAAAGTGCATTTGTGGGATGTGGTCGATAATCCCGATGCCTTCCAACTGGATGTCAACACCGCTGCCAAAGTCAAATTGCAGGAGTTTGCCACGAAAATCAAGAGTTACACGGCCATGCTGCAAACCTCCAATGCTTACGATTTGGGTAAGCATATCGCCTTCAATTCGGGATTGATAGATGAACTAAAGTCGGACATTACTGAAAAAGAGCGTTTGGAGAATGTGGAAGAGTTGCTCGACTCGATGAAGGAGTTCACAGAGAAGGAGCCTGAAACCTCGTTCAACGAAGAGACGGGCGAGATTATCACCGAGTATTTTCCATCGTTGGACCGCTATGTGGAGAATGTGGCCTTGTTGATTGACGATGACCAGGAGAAAGAGAAGGATTTGGATGCCGTGAAGCTGATGACTATCCACGCTGCCAAGGGGTTGGAGTTCGACTATGTCTTTCTTACCGGTATGGAAGAGAATCTCTTCCCGTCGTCGTTGGCACTGAACACGCGACAGGAGTTGGAAGAAGAGCGCCGTCTGTTCTACGTGGCCATTACGCGAGCCAAGAAAAAGCTCACGTTAACTCATTGTAAAACAAGATATAAGTTTGGCTCTTTGCAGTTCTGCGAGCCGAGCCAGTTCTTGGATGAGATTCCTGAGTGTTATATCAAAACCACCAAAAAGGCGTCGGCTGGTCGCGGTGCTTTTGCCCAGCAGCGACAGGGTGGTTTGTTCTCAAAATCTTATCCGTCAACGTTTACAACTAACTTAAAACCAGTTGCTTCTGCACAACCCAAACCCAAGGTAATCGACAATCCGTTGGCTGCCCAAGTGGGCCGCCCGGCTACGCTTGACGATATTGAGGAAGATACCCGCGTATATCACAGCAAGTTCGGCTATGGCATGGTCGTTTCCACCGAGGGCGAAGGTCCTGAAATGAAAGCCATCATCAATTTTGATACGGTAGGCACCAAGACGTTGTTGCTGAAGTTTGCCAAGTTAATCATTCCGAATTAGTTACATAGTGAAAGATATACGACATCTTACCGATAACGAGTTGGTCTCTTTCTTAGAGTCCGTTAACGAGAAACCGTTCCGCGCCAAGCAGATAGGTGAGTGGCTTTGGAAGAAAGGAGTGTGCCGTTTCGAGGAGATGTCGAATCTGTCGGTGTCGCTGCGCTCGGCGCTGACCTCGCAGTTTTTTTTCCAAACCACTGATATAGAAGAGGAAGTGAAGGCTGGCGACGGTACCGTAAAGTTTGTTTTTCGTTTGCACGACGGCCAGAAGGTGGAAGGCGTGCTCATCCCGTCGGCTGGCAGAACCACGGCCTGTATCTCATCGCAAGTGGGCTGCCCGCTCCGTTGCGCTTTCTGTGCTACCGGCACCATGGGCTTCATCCGTCAGCTGCACTATTCCGAGATTTTCGACCAGTATCGGCTGATTAACGTCAAGTCGTTGGCCAACTTTGGAAAACAGCTCTCCAATATCGTCTATATGGGCATGGGCGAGCCGCTGCTTAACTACGACAATGTGATGCGTTCGGTGGAGATACTCACCGCTCCGTGGGGACAGCAGTTGTCGCCTTCGCGTATTACGCTCTCTACCGCGGGCGTGGCTCCCGCCATCAGGCGTCTGGCCGACGATGGCTTTAAGGCGGGTCTGGCAGTGTCGCTGCACTGTGCCGATGAGCTGAAGCGCGCCAAGTTGATGCCTGTCACCGAACTACATTCGCTGAAAACATTGCAGGATGCTTTAAGTTATTATCATTCAAAGACTAACGAGCGGATTACGATAGAGTATCTGTTACTGAATGGCCTCAACGACTCGACGGAAGATGCCCGCAAGTTGTGGGAGTATTGTAAGCCTTTCCCTGTGAAAATCAACATTATAGAGTATAATGCCACTGGCGACAAGTTTGCGCCCAGTTCGGCCTATCGGTTAGAAGCTTTTGTCAACTATTTGACTAACAAGAATATGGTTGTCAATATTCGCCGTAGCAAAGGCAAGGACGCTCAGGCCGCTTGCGGACAGTTGGTGCAGAAGAGATTTAAAACTGAAAACTGAAAATTGAAAACTGAAAGTTGTTGAAAGGGCATTCTTTTTCTATGACACACTAATAATCAAAATATCATGGCCGCCAAAGTATTAGTTGTTGACAAGGTTCACGAAAGCTTAGTTGCTCGTCTCGGCGAGCAAGGCTTGGTATGCGAGGTAAATCGCGAGTTGACTTACGATGACTTTATCGCATTACCCGATGAGTATCTGGGGCTGATTATTCGTAGTCGCTTTGTGGTTGACAAGAAGGCGCTGCTGTCGAAGCCGTCGCTGCAGTTCGTAGTGCGCATCGGTTCGGGTGTGGAAAGTATTGATACAGAGTTTGCTGAGCGTTGTGGGGTAAAGGTTCTCAGTACGCCCGAAGGCAATGCCCCGTCGGTGGCCGAGCATGCGCTGGGACTGTTGTTGGCCGCCCTCAAAAACATTGTGGTCTCCGACAAGGAGGTGCGTCGTGGCGAGTGGCTGCGTGAGAAGAACAAAGGCTGCGAGATAGGCTCCCGCACGATTGGTATCATAGGTTACGGCCATACCGGACCGGCATTTGCACGCCTGCTGAAGTCCTTCGGCTGCACAATCTATGCTTACGACAAGTTCAAGAGCGACTTCGGCTCGGCTGATGTGATTGAAGCTCCGCTGGAGACCTTGTTGGAAAAGTGCGACGTGTTATCGTTGCATATCAATTATCTTCCTGAAAATCATTATTTTATAAATAAAAATCTCATTAACAAAGTCCAACATCCATTCATTTTGATTAACACCTCTCGCGGTTTGGCTGTCAACACGGCCGATGTGGTGGAGGGTTTGCAAAAGGGTAAAATCCAATACGCTTGTTTGGATGTGCTTGAGTATGAGAATGTACGACTGAAAAATGCCGCCAAGGAGGATTGGCAGGAGCCGATGCGGCAGTTGGCAGAGATGGACAATGTGATTCTCACGCCGCACATAGCAGGGCAGACGACCGATGCCGAGCGCCGTCATGCCGAGGTGGCGTTCGAGAAAATCATGCAGGTGTTAAAGGAGTTATAGGGATTTTTTCCCAAGACTGCGTTTCAAAATATTGATATCTTCTTCGGTAAGGAAGCGCCATTCACCGCGCGGCAGGTCCTTTTTGGTGAGGCCTGCATAGACTGTGCGGTCGAGTTTGACCACTTCGTAGCCGAAATGTTCGAAAATGCGGCGCACAATGCGGTTCTTGCCCGAGTGGATGGTAATGCCGATCTCTCGTTTTGAATCGCCCACGTAGGCCAGTTCATCGGGTTTGATGACGCCGTCGTCCAATTCCACACCATTGCAAATTTCTTCAAAGTCGCTGGTTTTCAAATTCTTGTCCAATTCAACTTTGTAGATTTTGTAGATATTGTGCGACGGGTGGGTCAGCTTCTTGGCCATCTCGCCGTCATTGGTGAAGAGCAGCAGTCCCGTGGTATTGCGGTCAAGGCGGCCTACGGGATAGACGCGTTCTTTGCAGGCGCCCTTGATGAGCTGCATCACATCCTTGCGATCGAACTCGTCGCGGGTGGTGGTGATGTAGTCTTTGGGCTTGTTGAGCAGGATATAGACGGGCTTTTCGCGTTGCAGGATGCGGTCGCCGTAGCGCACTTCGTCGGTGGGCATCACCTTGGTACCCAACTCGGTAACGATTTCACCGTTCACCTTGATGGCACCGGTTTCTATCAGTGTGTCGGCTTCGCGGCGCGAGCAGATGCCGGCATTGGCAATGTATTTGTTGAGGCGGATGGGGCCGTATTGCTCTTCGTATTCGAGCGACAGGATCTTCTGTTTGCGGGGAGCCTGGCGGCCTTCCATCTTCCGCTTGTTCACGATTTCGGTCAGAATCTCCGATTCGGCAGTCACATCGCGGCGGCGTTTGGGCTTGTCATCGTCAAATTTGGCCTTGCGAGGTCTGCCTGTTGCCCCTCCGCGTTGGCCTGCAAACTTGCGAGCAGGCCTCTTGTCGCCAAACTTGCGTGCGGGACGCTCATTGTCTTGCTCGTCGTCATGGAAGCGGCGACGGGGCTTGTCGCTACCCTTGGTGGTTCTTTTGCCCTGAAAAGAGCCTTCTTTTCTCTTGGCGCTGAAACTGCGTTTGTTAGATTCTTTTTCCATTATGTAAGGTTGTTTTTGTCGGTATTAAAAAATGTTAACGTAAGGCTTTATGGCCAATGTCGGTGCGATGGAAGAGGCTATCGGA
The DNA here is from genome assembly GCA_016285615.1 of Bacteroidales bacterium. The sequence continues at coordinate 14,708 of JAEERB010000030.1, read as the reverse complement.
GGTTATCTGCTTCACCCCTTCGTAGGCGTCTTTTTGCGCCTCGGCGATGGTGTTGCCTTTGCCAACCACAAACAGCACGCGGCCTCCATTGGTTTGCCAGTGGCCCTCTTTGTGGGCGGTGCCGCTGTGGAACAGCAGGTGGTCGCAGGTGTCGATGCCTTCAATGGCGGCACCTTTGGGATAGCTACCCGGATAACCTTTGGTGGCCAGCACTACGCCTAGGCAGGCTTCGCGGTGCCATTCTATGCGGGTCTCTTTGTGGTTCAGCACGTCGAGCATGTGGGCGATGAGGTCGCTCTTCATGCGCGGCAGCACCACTTCGGTCTCGGGGTCGCCAAAGCGGGCGTTGAATTCTATCACCTTGGGACCGTCGGCGGTAAGTATCAAGCCGCCGTACAAGATGCCCGTGAAGGGCAGCCCTTCGCGTACCATAGCCTTGGCCACGGGTTCCATGATAGTCTTAACCGACTGGTCGATAATGTCTTGTGTGATGAATGGTACGGGCGAGTAGGCTCCCATGCCACCGGTATTGGGACCGAGGTCGCCGTCGTAGGCGCGTTTGTGGTCCTGTGCGATGGTGAGGGGCACTACCTGTTCGCCGTTCACCAGCGCCATCAGCGAGAACTCCTCGCCAGCGAGGAACTCCTCAATAACCACTTTGCCTTCGCCGAACTTGGCATCCAACAGCATGTCTTTCAGTGCATTGTCGGCTTCTTCCAAGGTCTGTGCCACTACCACACCTTTGCCGGCTGCCAGGCCGTCGTACTTGATGACGATGGGGGCACCATGCTGGTGCACGTAGGCAATGGCTTGGTTGTAGTCGCTGAAGGTGGCGTAGCGGGCGGTGGGCACGTTGTATTTCAGCATAAGGTCCTTGGCAAACTGCTTGCTACCTTCAATGATGGCAGCTTCGGCAGAGGGACCAAATACAGGTATATTGTTCTTTGTCAGCTCATTGGCTAAGCCGTTTACGAGGGCTGCCTCGGGACCGATGATGACCAGGTCGATGTGATTTTCTTTGCAGAAACGGACAATACCGTCGTTGTCTTTCTCATCAATAGCCACGCACTCAAAATCCTGCTTCATGCCGTCGTTGCCGGGGGCGACAAAAACCGTGCTTACCAATGGCGATTGGGCTGCTTTCCAAGCGATGGCGTGCTCTCTGCCACCACGACCTACGACTAATATTTTCATGATTAGGATTTTAAGTTATTGGTTGATAGTATTTTACAAAATAACAAGAAGATAGATTATCCATTATTTTGAAGATGCAAAAGTAATAAAAAAACTCCTTTTTTGAAAAGGGAAGGTTGGAACAATCCTTAGGCTGAGTTTGATATAAAAATTAACAGAAGAAATAAAGTCCTCTATTTGCAAAAATTGATGTAACTTTGCGCATTCAAAATAATTGATGATGATAGCAAAGCCAAAAATTGCAGTTATCGGTCTTGGCTATGTGGGTTTGCCCTTAGCACGCTTGTTTTCAACCAAATACGAAACCGTTGGCTTCGACATGAACCGCCAGCGCGTGGAGGCTCTCATGCAGGGCCACGATGCCACGCTGGAGGTGGATGACGCCCTGTTGCAACAGGCCATCCAAAACGGCTTCGTATGCACGGCCGAACTGGAACGTATTGCCGACTGCAATGTCTATATTGTGGCAGTGCCCACGCCGGTGGACCACCACAACCGCCCAGATTTGGCTCCCCTGATTGGAGCCAGCACCACCGTTGGCAAGGTGATTTCGCAAGGCAATGTGGTGATTTACGAGTCAACCGTTTACCCTGGTGTGACCGAAGAGGAGTGTCTGCCCGTGGTGGAAAAAGTGTCGGGATTGAAGTTCAACCGCGACTTCTTCGCCGGCTACTCGCCAGAGCGTATCAACCCGGGCGACAAGCAGCACACGGTGGAAACCATCCGCAAAGTGACCTCCGGCTCTACACCCGAGGTGGCCGACTTTGTCGATGGCCTCTACTCGTCGGTGTTGCTCAACGGCACCCACAAGGCTCCCTCTATTCGCGTGGCCGAGGCATCGAAAATTATCGAGAATGCTCAGCGCGATGTTAACATAGCCTATATGAACGAGTTGGCTAAGATTTTTAACGCCATGGGCATCGACACGCATGACGTGATTGAGGCCGCCTCGTCGAAATGGAACTTCATCAAACTCAGTCCCGGACTGGTGGGTGGCCATTGTATCAGCGTGGACCCCTACTATCTGATACAGAAAGCGCAAGTGTACGGCATCCTGCCGCGCGTCATGTCGGCGGCACGCCGCCTCAACGACGGCATGGGCGACTATGTGGCTCAGCAGGTCATCAAGCTGATGAACAAGAAAGGTTTGCTGGTGAAAGATGCCCACATTCTTATCCTGGGTGTGACCTTTAAAGAGAATTGTCCCGACATACGCAATACCAAAGTGGTGGATATCCGCAGCAGTTTGACCGAATATACGGAAAACATCACGGTTTACGACCCATGGGCAGATGCCAGTGCCGTGAAAAGAGAGTACGGTCTCGACATCGTCTCCTCTGGCCTCGACACGCTTAAAGGCCGCTTCGATGCTGTCATCTTAGCGGTGGCTCACAACGAGTTTGCCCATTATGATGTGCGCTCGCTGCTGAAAGAGGGTGGTGTGGTGTACGACGTGAAAGGCAGTCTGGACCGCCGCATGGTGGACGGAAGATTGTAATATTATTGAAGGTAGAGGCGGAACTCGCCCCGCCTCTATAAATCTGATAAACAACTGAATATGAAAAACTTCGCTCTTTTTGGATTAGGAGGATACATAGCTCCGCGACATCTGCGGGCCATCAAGGATACAGGCAACATCTTGTCGGCAGCGTACGACAAGAACGACAGTGTGGGCATCATCGACAGCTATTTCCCCAACTGCTCGTTTTTTACTGAAATGGAGCTGATTGACCGCCATTGCACTAAGTTGAAAAACACCGACCAGCGCATTGACATGGTCTCTATCTGCACGCCCAACTATCTGCACGATGCGCACATCCGTTTCGGTTTGCGCTTGGGTGCCGATGTGATCTGCGAGAAGCCACTGGTGCTCAATCCGTGGAACATTGATGCCATCCAAAAGATGGAAGAGGAGACGGGACATAAGGTGTATAATATTCTACAACTTCGTCTTCACGAATCCATCAAAAAGTTAAAGAAGCAGGTGGAAGAGGGTCCTCAAGATAAGGTATATGATGTGGATTTGACCTACATCACCTCGCGTGGAACTTGGTATTATGCCAGCTGGAAAGGCGAACCGCGCAAGAGCGGCGGCATTGCCACCAACATTGGCGTACACTTTTACGATATGCTTACCTATATTTTCGGCAAGGTGCAGGAAAACATTGTCCATGTGGCCTCGCACGACCGTGTGGCCGGTTTTCTAAGATTAGAGAAGGCACGCGTTCGTTACTTCTTGAGTATCAATGCGGAACATCTTCCTGCCAATGCTGTAGAAGGCGAGAAAAGAACTTATCGCTCCATCAAGATTGAAGGCGAGGAGTTCGAGTTTAGCCAGGGCTTCACCGAACTGCACACCGAAAGTTACAAAGAGATTCTGGCAGGCCGCGGCTTCGGCACCGAAGAGGCTCGCAACTGTATCGAAATTGTACACACCATCCGTAACGCGCAACCCATAGGTTTGGTGGGCGATTATCATCCGTTTGCCAAGTTCCCGCCGTCACGCCACCCGCTGGGCTGGGACCGGTAAAAATGGAGAGATGAGAGTGGAGAGATTGGAACCGAAAATTGAAAACTGAAAACTGAAATTTGTTGAGAAGGGGCGCGCACCGTCTCGACGGTTTTCCACTTTCACTTTTCAGTTCTCTACTACTTAACTCCTTAGTTTCTTAACTTCTTAACTATCAACTATTCACTTTTCACTTCTCACTTAATATCTTCGTAACCTTCAATCTCTTAACCTTTTCGGTTGTATTGTCTGTAAAAGACTACCGCCGACAGTGCTGTTATCGCCAGCAGGGTGCCAAAGACGGCGTAGCTGTTTTCGGTGAAGATCATTGTAACCACGGAAAATAGCAGGGTGCCGAGCAGCACGAAGATGAAGGTGACGAAGTTGAGATAGGCCATCATGTCGCCGAGTTTGCGGCCGATGTCGGCATGTTGGATGTGGGCGAGGCAGGGTACTTGCACAAAGCCGCCCAGGAAGGCGAAGACGAAGATGGTGGCGGAGAATACGGCGACATTCATCTTGAAGCAGAGAATAGCTATCAGCAGCAGGCTCATCCCTGCTAACCCAATGGCTACCAGGTCGGTGCGCACGCGCTCTTTGGAGATCTTGCCCACGAAAGTGCAGCCCGCAGCAATGCCAATGGCGGCGAATGAGAGGACCACGCCCGTCATGGTGTTGGAAATCTGCAATGCATGGCGACAGTGGATGATGAGGTTCATCTGCAATATGCCGCCGAGCAGCCAGAAGATGGAGTAGCCGAGCACGGCGGTATTCAATCCCTTATGCTGAGCGGCAAAGCGGTAATTCTGTTTTAAGAAGGTTATCGGGTTGACCGATGACACGCCGCTGTCGGTTTCGGGCAGCTCCTGGGTGCGGATGGCAGCCGCGGCCGCATAGCCTAGCAGGGCCAGTCCTATCAAAATGGCGGTCATTCCCCAAAATTGGTAGTGGTCGGAGATGATGGAGGCCATGACCGTGCCGATGAGGATACCCAAGAAGGCCATTGCTTCGATCATGCCGCTGCCGAAAGAAACCTTGCTCTCGCCGCCAATGTCGCGAATGAGGCTGTATTTGGCTGGCGAGTAGAGGCAGCTGAGAAAGCCCATCAGCAGTACGGCCACGATAGCCAGCATGACCCACTGGAAGTAGAAGGCTACGCAAGCCAGCATAATGACTGGCAGTTCAATGAGTTTCATCCTCCTGAAAAGCTTCTGCTTGTTGTATTGGATGGCCCATTTGCCAGCCAGCGGCGAGCAGATGAGGTAGGGGATGACCAACGCCGCCGAAACCAAAGAAATGAGCTGCGATTGCGACAGCCACGAAGGCATAGCCCATGTCACGGCAATAAATATAATGCAGTGTTTCAGGAAATTATCATTAAAAACGCTCAGGAAGTTAGCGGAAAAGAGGGCTGTCCAATTTCTGCCTTCAGAAGAAAAGGGCCGTTCTTTCATATACGATTAGTAAAGCACACTGAATTTCACCCCTGCAAAGTGATATAGCATGTGCGTTTCGCGATTGGTGGTCTTGTCTTCATGCGGGTTGTTGACACTGTATCGCATGTGAGAGTCCTGCAGTTTGTAATCGCCTACAACTAAGATAGATACCTTGTCATTGATTTTGATGTTGATACCCAATCCTGTTTCGCCATGCAAACCGGTGCGGCTGCCGTGAATCACGTAAGTGATATCTTCGGGTTTGGAAGAGATGTACCATTTGAAGGCGTAGCCGACATTGAGATACCAGTGCGGAGTGATTTTGCGGTCGATGAAGTTGACGCTCACATTGGCGTAAATCGGAATGAAAGCCGTATGTTTCCAGATATCCAAACCCACGCCGATGCCTGTAAATACATACGGATTGAATTGATAAGCAATCAATTGGTGAATGTCGAATACGGGAATATGGTTTGCAATACTGCGAGTGCCTTCTTCAAAGTTCAGTTGCCCTACACCAGCCGAAAAGCCAGCGGTGGTCATATAGACAAACTTGCGCTCTTTCATTTTCTGTCCGGGTTGGGCGTAGAGACAACCTGCCATAAGCAGAAAGGCGGTCAGGGTGAGGAGTGTTTTCTTCATCATAGAAATATGTTTTTTTAAGGTGTCAGGCGCGAATCAACTCTTTGGCGGCTTGCAGTGCTGCTGCGCTTATCTGCTTGCCACTCATCATTTTGGCTATTTCTTGTTCGCGTTCTTCTTCCTTTAGTTTTCGTATATTTGTGTAGGTGTTATCGTCAATAATTTCTTTGTAAATGTAATAATGTAGCTTGCCCTTGGCGGCCACTTGCGGCAGGTGGGTGATGACCAGCAGTTGCCGTTGTTGCGAGATGTCCTGCATCATGGCGGCCACTTTGCCCGCGGTTTCGCCCGAGATGCCCGTGTCAATCTCATCAAAGATGATGGTAGGCAGGAAGTTAGCGGCGCTGATGACTGACTTGATAGCCAGCATCAATCGCGAGATTTCGCCTCCTGAAGCCACTTTCTCAATCTCATTGGGTGTAGCGCCACGGTTGGCCGAGAAGAGGTACTTGACTTCATCGAGGCCGCTCTTGGCGGGTTGGCTGAGGCGGTTGAAGTCGATGTGCAGCACGGCGTCGTTCATGCCCAGCAGGTGCAGTTTGCCGACAATCTCCTTTTCAAGGCGGCTGGCGGCTTTCTGGCGTTGTTGCGACAACTTTTCAGCCGACGCCATCACTTGCTGGTACAGTTTCTCTTTCTTTTCCGCCATCTGGGTGATTTGCTGCTGGTGATCTTCCATCAGTTGCAAACGCTTCCGCCCCTCTTCCATCTTGGCCAGCAGTTCGGCGATGGTATTGAGGTGGTGTTTTTGTAAAAGAAAGAAAATCAGGTCGATACGCTCTTTTAGTTGCTCCAGTTTCTCAGGGTTAACTTCTATTTCGTCGCATTTTTTCGATGTGTCGAAGGCAATGTCTTCCAACTCTATGATTACCTTGTCGATGCGGGTGGCGTAATCGGCCAGCTCGCTGTTGTATTGGGCCAGTTCCTCGTACTGTTTTCTGACGGCCTTGAGCTGTTCAATGATGTTGGGCTCTTCTTCTGCCAGCAATCGGGCGGCCGTGTAGAGTTTGCCCTTGATCAATTCGGCGTTGTCGAGTAGTGTGATCTGTTTTTCGACATCCTCTTTTTCTCCTTCGTAGAGGTGGGCATTGTCGATTTCGTCGGAAATGTAAGTGATGAAATCGCGCTCGTTCTCATCTTCCTGCTGTCTCTGTACCAATTCATTGTATTGTCGCGAGGCAGCGTGGTATTCGGCCAATGTTTGGTTATAGGCCATGGCCTGGGCGGTAAGTCCCGCATATTCGTCGATTACCTTAATGCGGAAGGTGTCGTCGTTGAAGAGTAAAATATGATGTTGCGAATGGATGTCAACCAACTGAACGGCCAGTTCGCGTAGGGTTTGCAGCGTGACTGGCGTGTCGTTGATGAAAGCTCTCGACTTGCCCTTCTCATTCACTTCGCGGCGGAGGATGGTCTCTTCGTCATAGTCGATGTCATGCTCTTCAAAAAAAGGCTGCAGGGCCAGTTTGCTGAGGTCGAAGCGACCTTCTACAAAGCATTTGCGGCTTTTGTCGAAGAGTACGGAGGTGTCGGCGCGACTGCCCAGTATTAGCGACAAGGCGCCCAGCATAATAGACTTGCCGGCTCCCGTTTCGCCCGTGATGACGGTGAAACCCTCGTCAAACGTGATGTTCAGCGAGCGTATCAGCGCATAATTCTCTATTTGTAACGAGCGTAACATGGGAGATGGCTGTTGAGGCTATTGTTGGTTGATAGCGTTGTATTTCGACTGGTTGGAAGCGTCGATCTGCTTCATGATATTCAACACCTGCGTTTTTTCGCTGGGAGTTCCTTGTTTAAAGATATTGACAATCTCGTCGGATTTGGCGTGTACCAACATTTGCACCATGTAGATGTTCGATTTCTGTTTGTGGACATCTTGCAGCAGTCGCAAACTCTCGGCAATGACGGCACGGCCAGCATCAGGCGATTCGGCCATCACGTCCAGTCCCAGACGGTGGTACTTATACAGGAACTCGTGCAATTTGCCGTAGTTGCTGTTAGTCAGGTTCTCCATAATCCAGTAGCGGTTGTTCTGTCCCGATTCGTAAACTTTCCAGCCAGGTTCCTTGGAGGTTTGGTTCAGGTTTACAATGTTCTGACATTTAGAATAGTAGGGAGCACCGCCATTCATCGAGAAGGTGTCGAAATCGACAGCCAGGAAAAGGTTGAGGTAGAAGGCAATCAGCGAGGTGAACTGCGACAGGTTGGTGTTGTCGGAGTATTCCAAAGGATCCCCTTCTGCATACGTGAATTTGACGTTCTTGTCTTGGAAATTAAGAACGGTTGATTTATAGCTTGTTCCGTAAACGGGGCGCTGCAACTGGATAGTCATCGTACCCGTGAATTCATCGCCACTAACGGCATCTAAGGTTATCATGATGGCACACTCAATACGCTCGTTGGTCTTGAGGTTGTACTGGCACCATTTCCGGTCGTTGATGAAACGATAGAGCTCTTGTTGCAATGCGTTGTATCGGTTGCGGTTAGAGCCGGAAATCTTGCTTGAGTTGATGGAAATCTGACATTGAAAATCCTGTGCCATGCCGCTAAGTGCAAGGCAAAATATCAATAAGCATAATGCGAATTTTTTCATGTCAGCACGATTTATTTAGATTAATATTCTTTGTAGAAGATGTGTAAAATGGAAAAATCATCTCCTTTGGCTTTGTCTTTCGTCTTGACGATGGAAATGGGCAGACCATCGTCGTTGTAGTCGTGAACCCACTGGATACCTGCCGTGATATAGGCTGTCATATTGTTGTAGGCCAATCCTTTAAGTCTTGTTACCTCGGGCATGGCGTGTGGATAGAGTTCTTCAGTAAACAGGTAGTCGGTGTTGAAATAAGGTTTGCGATGGTAGTCGTATTTGAACTCCAGCTTCTTGTCGGTAACATTTCCCGAAGAATCAATCTCTTGTGTATAGAGTTGAGCGATGTTGCCGTTGCGGTCGTAATGAGCCTTGACGACATTGGTGTCGCCGCCGACGATAATGGCAGTCAGCCACATGTTGTTGTCGTACACAAATTGTTCCACCGATAAGGTATCATTGCCAAGTATCTCAATGCGTTGCTGCAGCAATCCGATATTGTTGTAGGCAAAGTGGCAACTGCGGATGTCGTTGCCTTTCTTGTTACCGTCTTGGTATTTTACCGCTTGGATGCGGTTGTTCAAGTAGGAAAAATAGATGTTTGAGGTGCTGCCTGTCGAGTCGTTGACAGTTATCTGTGTAAGATGTTTGTCGCTGTCGTAAATGTAGTTGGCTGTGAAGGAGATACCTTTGCTTGTTTCGCCTACAATTTGATCAACCAGGTGGGTTTGAGGCATCATATCGAAGAGGATGGTGGCATCTTCGTACTGGCATTGGGTAACGGTGCGCACGACCTTCTCTCCATAGACGTTGGCGTAAGCCGCATATTGCATTTTGTCGCCTAAGGCAAAAGCTTGGCATGTGCTCTTTTTCAGTGTGGAGGCTGTGTTGTCGTGTTTCCAGCCAGTGTATTCTATTCGGTCGCTGCCGCCTTTTTTGAGGTTCACCATTTTGATGGAGCTGATGCCTGCCGAGGTGGAGGCGGTGAAGAAGTAGGTTTGTGCCTGGTTGAGGGTGATTCTAAAGGTGTGGTAGCCAGCACCCAGTTTCAAACTCTTCTGCACATCTTCCTTGCCCAAGATATCGAAAATGGCAAAGTGGACGGTCTCTTCTTGCGGAAGATAAAGCGTTACGTCAGTGGTTCCGTAGAAGGGGTTGGGCACATTCTGCGTTAAAGCGGGCTTCTTGTTAGTATTGTAGCAGGCAACGCCAGTCTGGATGGCCAACTCGATGACGGAGTCGGGAGCCACAACGGTTTCCGACCACGAGCGTGTTAGGTTGGTGACCACTACGCTGTCGAGCGATACCCAGTTGAGGCGGTCTCTTCCTACAAATTTCACCTTGACAGGCTGTGCGTAGGTCGTCAGGATGAATAGCGGAAGCAGGGCAATAAGCAGGTATCGTTTTAACATCGTCATTGGGCGTTAGGATTTTGCAATTAAATGGTCCACAATGTTTTGCGCAACCTTATGTTTGTCTTGTAGGTCGAAGGGCGTAATCTTTCCGTCGCGGTCGATGATGGTTACTTGGTTCGTGTCGTAGTTGAAGCCGCTCTTCGGGGTTTTAGTGGAATTGAGAACGATAAAATCGAGGTTTTTATTATGAAGCTTGGTCTGGGCGTTGGCCAGTTCGTTCTCTGTTTCAAGGGCAAAGCCCACAATGTATTGGCCTTCACGTTTATTTTTGCCGAGAGAGGCCAGAATGTCGGTGGTTTTGACCAGTTCCAATTGTAGCGACGAGTCGTTCTTTTTGATTTTTTCGGGTGCGGGTGCTGCCGGCGTGTAATCGGCCACTGCGGCCGACATGATGATGATGTCGGCGTCGGCGCTATATTTGAGGCAGGCCTCGTACATCTGGGCGGCGGTGGTGACATCCACGCGGTGGATGTGCGACTGTTGGGTGGTCAGCACGGTGGGGCCGGTCACCAGCGTCACTTCCGCGCCTTTGTCGGCCAGCACTTCTGCCAGTGCGAAGCCCATCTTGCCTGACGAGTGGTTGCCGATGAAGCGTACGGGGTCAATCGGTTCGTAGGTGGGTCCTGCGGTTACCAATGCCCGTTTCCCTTTGAGTGGCAGGTCTTTACTGAAATAGCCCATCACCTCATCAAAAATCTTCTCGGGTTCTTCCATCCGGCCTTTGCCTGTTGTGCCGCATGCCAAGAAGCCTTCAGCGGGTCCTATGATATGGCAGCCCTGCTGTTGCAAGGTGGCCAGATTGCGCTGCACGGCCTCGTTTGCGTACATCTTGTTGTTCATCGCGGGGGCAATGAACAGAGGTTTCTTTATGGCCAGCAGCAGGGTGGACAGGGCGTCGTCGGCAATGCCGTTGGCCATCTTGCCGATGATGTCGGCAGAGGCGGGCGCCACAATCATGCAATCGGCCCAGTCGGCATGCGAGATGTGATGAACGTCAAATTGCTCTGACCGCTTGAAAGTGTCGCAGTACAAAGCGTTCTGCGACAGCGTTTCAATGGTGAGCGGCGTGACAAACTCCAAGGCGTTGGTCGTAGCCACCACCTTGACCTCACAGCCGGCCGACTTGAACAGGCGAATGAGCGTCATGGTCTTGTATGCCGCTATTCCGCCTGTAATACCGATAATGACATGCTTGGGAGCGCCTTCTGTCATGACTCGTTATTCTTTGTCTTCTTTGGGCTCTTCGCCTTCGCGATAATAGATTTCCTTGTTTTCGAATTCGTGGATGGCCAGCAAAGCGGGTTTGGGCATCTGCTCGTAAGTCTTGGCCAACTCAATCTGATCACGGTTTTCGAAAATCTCGTCCAACGAGTCGGTGGTGGTGTTGAATTCTTGCATCTTGGTGCGCATCTCGTCCTTCAACTCGGTCGAAATCTGATTGGCACGTTTCGAAAGGATGGCTACGGTTTCGTAAATGTTGTTCGTATCCGTGTCAAATTCGCGAATGTTGCGGGTTATGGCATTCTTTTCGATTTTGTCTTTCTGATAATCTGTCTTCATTGTTTTTATTGTTTTTTTGAACTGTTTATTCTTTCTATTTGTTTCTGTGCTTCGGCTGCAATTTTCTGCGCCTCAGGTAAATAAGTCGATTCGGGATAGTTGGCCGATAACATCTCACAGGCATCTATGCAAGCCTGATAACGCGCTTCCTGCTTGGCGGCCACGCTCTTCTTGGCATATTTGAAATTGTTCTGCACCAAAATGTACATAGCCTCAGGCACGTAGGGACTGTAAGGATGGTTTTTGAAAAAGTTCTTGGCCATGATTTGTGTGGCCTCGTAACTGTATGTGTTGTAGTAAAGTTTCAATATCTCAAAATCCTTCTTCGCCAACTTGTTGTTTAGCTTGTCTAACATCAAGTTGCACTCTTCAATGTGCTTACTTTCAGGATATTGCAGAATAAAACTCTTGATTTCCTCGATGGCATAATAGGTGTCGGTCTGGTCTAAACTGTACAGTGGCGACACATTGAAAATGGCGTTCAGCGACATGAAGTAGGCTGTCTCGGCACGGTCGCTGCCTGGGTAACGACGGGCGTAATCCTTGAAGTGGAAAGCCGCCAACGTGTAATCCTGATTCTGGTAGTAGCAGTCGGCGAACATGTACAAGATGCTGTCAGCCTTAGGCGTTCCTAACGATAGCGGATACAACTCCTCGAACAGTCGTGCGGCAGAAAGATATTGCCCGTTGTTATAGAAATCTACAGCCCGATGGTAATTGTAGTCGTAGGTTTCAAAGGTGACTTTCTTGTTGTTTCGCAGGGTGTTGCTGGGGTTGTCTTTTTTCTTTTTATCTTTTGAATTATAAGATGTTATGTCGGTTGAAGAGACAGAAAAACCCTTGAAAATGGGATATACCACACCCTCAGCCCTTGAAAAAGAGGCTTGGAGCGATAGTAACACCATGAAAATCAAAGCTTTATATATGTGTCTGTTCATTTTTCGCATTTTGCAAAAGTACAAAAAAAAATGTAATGTTGTCATCGTTCCCCGACCACCCAAATTTTTTGTACCTTTGCAAGATTATTAGTAATGCTAAATGCTGATGAAGAGAGTTGTTTTCGTTCTTCTTTTTCTTTTTGTGGGAATGAGTTACGTGTTGGCAACTCATCAGCGTGCCGGTGAAATCACCTATCGCTACAAGGGTGGTTTGACCTACGAGTTTACGATTGTCACTTACACCTATACGCCCAGTCCCGCCGACCGCCCCGAGATTGACGTGCTGTGGGGCGACGGCACCACATCGACCATTACCCGTACCCGCAAAATCAACATGGAGAACGAAATCAGCATGAACACTTACATTGCTGAGCACACTTTCCCTGCGGCGGGGCAGTACTCGATTACTTTTGAGGACCCGAACCGCAATGCGGGCATCGTCAATATCCTCAACTCGGTCAACATCCCCTTCTTTCTGGAAACCATTCTGATAGTCAATCCGTTCCTGGGCGGAAACAACTCGCCGCAGTTGCTCAATCCGCCTATCGACAACGGCTGCGTGGGCGTGCCCTACTACCATAACCCCGGTGCTTACGATCCCGATGGCGACAGCCTTTCTTACAGTCTCATCTCGTGCCGCGGCTATGATGGTGAGGTGGTGCCCGGCTACCAGTTGCCGACCGCCTCCACCAGCATCACCATCGACCCCTACACGGGCGATCTGATATGGGACTCGCCGACGATGCAAGGTGAGTACAACATCGCCATTCTCATTCAGGAGTGGCGCGCGGGTGTGTTGATAGGCAGTGTGGTGCGCGATATGCAGATCAATATCATCTCGTGCAACAACCAGCCGCCGCATATAGAAACCATTGAAGACACTTGTGTGCTGGCGGGCACGTTGCTCGAATTGGATGTGACTGCCACCGACCCCAACTCGACAAGTGTAACACTCTCTGCCACAGGAAGTCCCTTCCGTGGAACGCAGCCTCGTGCCATCTTCCCCGAAGTGAAAGGGAGGCCGCCCGTGACAGGCCAGTTCGTGTGGAATACAACATGCCACCATGTGCAGAAAGGGTGGTATTCGGTGCTGTTCAAGGCACAGGATAATGGTCCTCAAGTCGAGTTGGCATCATTTAAAACGCTGCGTATCAGAATAGTGGCACCGCGTCCCGAAAATCTGCAAGCCGAGCCGATAGGTAACGAGGTGACTTTGACATGGGAGAAGAGCGAGTGCGACAATGTGGTGGGCTATGACATCTACAAGCGGATTTCGTCGAATCCGTTTGAGCCGGAGCACTGCGAGACGGGCATGCCGCCCGAGGCGGGCTATCGCTGGATTGGCGCCACCCACAGTTGGCAGGATACGCTCTTTGTGGACGATGGTTCCGTATTTCCGTTGCGGCACGGCACAGAGTATTGCTATCGTGTGGTGGCCTTCTTTGCCGACGGCGCCGAAAGCTACGTGTCGGCTGAGACCTGCATCAGCCTCTTGCAGGATGCGCCTATGATTACGAATGTGGATGTGGAAGAAACTGATTTACAGGAGGGTGTTATCAATGTGAAATGGCTGGCACCCGCCATCATCGACTCGGCCCGCTTTGAGCCTCCCTATAGCTATCATCTCTGTCGTGCATCAAGCCAGAACAGGCAGTTTGTGGTGCTCGACAGCTTGCTGACACTCGACGACACTTCGTTTGTAGATAGGCAGTTGAATACCGTTGAGGCATCCTATATCTACAAACTGGAAATCTATGGCATGGTGCGGGGTAAGAAAACCTACATCGAATCCTCCGACCAGGCCTCTTCCATCTTCCTGCGGGCCACACCGTCCGACCGCAAGGTGATTCTTTCGTGGCAAGAATCGGTACCGTGGATAAATACGGAATATACTGTGTATAAGTACAATGAAACCACCCATCAGTATGATTCCATTGCTGTGACCACCGAGCAGACCTACACCGACAAGGCCTTGGAGAATGGCCATCAGTATTGCTATTATGTCCGCTCGTTGGGTGGCTATTTTGCCAACGACACTGTTTATCCCTTGTACAACAGGTCGCAGCGCGTGTGTGCCATTCCTCTGGATGATACGCCGCCAGAAGTGCCTGAGGTGGTCATCACGACCGATTGCCAAACGGTGACCTTCGAGTGGTTGTTCTCTTCCGATTCGGCTTATCAGGATGTGTATCAGTATTATATCTATTACAAACCGTCTTATAACGATCCCTACACCATCTTTGATTCCATTGTCAATAATGGCGAGAATTGCTACGACAACCGCTGTCGCTACGAACTGACGGGCTTGTCGTATGTAGTGGGTTGCTTTGCCATGGCCGCCATCGATACGGCTGGCAACCTGTCGGCTATGAGCGAAGAAAGCTGCTTCGATGTGGACGATTGCTTGTCGTATGAGTTGCCCAA
>JAEERB010000029.1 GCA_016285615.1 Bacteroidales bacterium | reverse complement strand
GATTATTGTCGATTATTTGCAGTTGATGCAAGGACAGCGTGAAGGCGACAAGAATAAGGGTAATCGTGAACAGGAAATCAGCTATATCTCTCGTTCGTTGAAGGCTTTAGCCAAAGAGTTGAAAGTGCCCGTTATCGCCCTGTCGCAGTTGTCGCGTGCAGTGGAGACCCGTTCGGCCACGAAACGTCCTGAGCTGTCCGACTTGCGTGAGTCTGGCTCTATCGAGCAGGATGCCGACATGGTAATGTTCATCTATCGTCCCGAGTATTACAAGTTGGATAAGTTTGAAGATGACATGCCGTCGAAAGGCTTGGCCGACTTGATAATCAAGAAGAACCGTCATGGTGCCACGGCTGATATCCGTGTTCGCTTCGACAGCCAGTTCACGAAGTTTGCAGACATGAACGAATCGCTTGATTACAATAGCGGTATGACTGTGACCGACAACCCCAATGCCGGTATCAGCGCCAATGACCAGTTTGACAATGTGCCTACGGTTACTTATTCGTCAAGTATGAATAATGATCTTGGTGATATGAACGCCAATGACCAGTTTGACAATGCGGAAGGCATGCCGTTCTAACTAATTAATCCCCAGAATTTTTCTCCTTTGAGCATCTCTGCCAGATGTGCGGCCATCGGTCTGTTTTGTGGTAGCGAAAGGTTGGGATCTTCTTCTAAGACACGCTTGGCCAACTGACGGGTGTAGGCGACAATCTTTTCGTCTTTGACAATGTCGGCAATCTTAAAGTCCATCATGCCACTCTGTCGTAATCCTTGGATGTCGCCAGGACCGCGCAATTTCAAGTCGGTATTGGCAATCTCAAAGCCGTCGGTGGTGCGTACCATGGCTTCAATACGCAACTTGCTGTCGTTGGAGAGCTTGTCGCCCGACATGAGGATGCAGTACGACTGCTCGCCACCACGTCCAACACGGCCGCGCAACTGGTGCAACTGCGACAAACCAAAGCGTTCCGAATTTTCGATGACCATCACCGTGGCGTTGGGAACGTCAATGCCCACTTCGATGACGGTGGTGGAGAGTAGGATTTGTGTGTCATTGCGTATAAAACGCTGCATTTCAGCGTCTTTGTCTTCACTCTTCATCCGGCCATGGACCACACCCACCTGATATTGCGGTCTGGGAAAGTCGTGCAGGAACATCTCGTAGCCGTGCATCAGATTTTGCAAGTCCATCTTTTCCGACTCTTCGATGAGCGGATAGACGACGAAAATCTGCCGTCCGGCAGCTATCTCGCGACGCATAAAGCCTATGAGTTGCAGTCGGTTGCGCTCTGTGAGGTGTCGCGTGATGATGGGCTTGCGCCCCTTAGGAAGTTCGTTGATGATGGAGAGGTCCAAATCGCCGTACAGGGTCATGGCTAAGGTGCGCGGAATAGGGGTGGCTGTCATTACCAGCACATGGGGGGCCGTGCTGCTCTTGCGCCATAGTTTGGCTCGCTGTTCAACGCCAAACCGGTGCTGTTCGTCGATGACGACAAGTCCTAATTTATTGAAAATCACGTTGTCTTCAATAAGGGCATGCGTGCCAATGAGGATGTCCACATCGCCGTTTTGCAGTCCTTCCAGTATCTCTTTCCGCTTGGCGGTTTTGGTCGAGCCCGACAGGAACTCCACACGCATGTTCATGCCCGCCAGCAACCTGCTGATGTTTTCGTAATGCTGTGTCGCTAAAATCTCGGTGGGCGCCATCAAACACGATTGGTAGTCGTTATCCTTGGCAATGAGCATGACAAGCAAAGCCGTGATGGTCTTGCCGCTGCCCACATCGCCTTGCAGCAGGCGGTTCATTTGGCGTCCACTGCCTACATCGGCACGTATCTCCTTGATGACGCGCTTCTGGGCGCCTGTCAACTCGAAGGGCAGGTGCTCCTTGTAGAACGTGTTGAAGTAGTCACCCACCTTGTCGAAGCGGTAACCTTTGATTTTCTGCGAGGTTATAAGCTTGATTTTGAGCATCTTCAGTTGCGTGAAGAAGAGCTCGTCAAACTTGAGCCGCAGGATGGCTCGTGTCAACAGTTCGCCCGAAGAGGGGTAATGTATGTTGTAAATCGCATCTTTCAGCGATATCAGCTTGACACTGTTGATGATAGAGTCGGGTAGGGTTTCGGGAATGCTCAGCTGCGGTTGCGAGAGCAAGGTGTAGATGAGTTTCGAGATGGCCTTCGAGTCCAGCCCTTTCTTCTTGGCTTTGTCGGAGGTGTTGTACAATGGCTGGAAACTGAGCGGTATGGGTGAGTTGGTTTGCGCCTGTGGGTCAATCATTTCCGGATGGGTGATGTTCCAGCGGTTGTTGAATTGGGTGGGCTTGCCAAAGACGATAAACTCGCGTCGCTGGCTGACAAGGTCTTCCACCCAGCGCAGACTGTTGAACCAGACCAGCTCGATGACGCCAGTGTCATCGGCAAACTTGGCCACTAAGCGCTTGCCACGTTGCTGGCCCACCACCTCGTGCGAGATGATGCGTCCTTTGATCTGTATGTAGGCGCTGTCGCTATTGATATCGCAAATACGGTAAATCTTCGACTTGTCCACATGCCGATAGGGCAGATAGAACAGCAAATCGCGAAACGTGTAAACATTGAACTCCTTGTGCAAGATGTCGGCCTTTTGCGGTCCAACACCTTTCAGATATTCAATGGGGGTGTTAATAAAATCTACGTTCGCCATCGTCGCATTTTTGCCGTTTCAGGCGTTATTCTTTAAATTTGACATCATAGTAGGGGAAAGCATCCATCATCTCTCCCGAAAAATAGAAGTCGAAGGCTAAGCCGCCAAAAGTGTAGGGCGTGCCGTGAATGGTGATTTGCGCACCGCCAATCTCAGGAGCGGCCTTGGGCACCGACAGGTCGAAGCCCAGGTTGAACAGCGTGGCCAATATGCCGGCGTTGTTGGCAATGTTAAAGCCCGCACGTTCCCACTGTTTTTTGAACTGATGCAGCATGATGCCAGCATAAAGGTATGAGTAATAGTGATTTGTATTGTCTGTAAGTCGGGTAATGCGCTCCAAGGAGTCGTTTTCTGTTTCGAAGGCCAGCACATCTTCAAATTTCTCGTTGATGTAGAACGGCGATTCGGGCTTGCGCAAATAGCGCTCAATACGCATGGCTGTGGGCTCTTTGATGCCCGTAACTCCCATTGAGAACTTGGTCTCGGTGACCAGCACCTTGACAGGACCCAGGTACGACTTGAAAACCTCGCGGTTGGTGTTGTACAAGCGTATCTGTTCTCCAATGAGGGTGCACACGATGAGTCGCGGCTCGATGCCAGCAACGGCGGCGGCACTGTCAATGGTCGGCTTCTCCATCAGGATGGCGTCTTTCAGCGCTTCCCATTGCGAAGAGTTCATCCAGGCAATGGCGTTGTCGTTCTGATGTGCGTTGCTTTTGTGTGCTAACACCTCTTCGCCCTGCTGTGTCAGTTTTTTGTACTCCTTGTCAATGTCGTGTTTGCTGGCAATGTGCAACTCCACCGCGCGAATCATCTGCTCGATAATCTTAGGGTTGCACCCCGAGTTGAGTGCCTCCAAAATCAAGTTGGCATTTCGAGGATAGAACCTGCTGATACACATTATTTTGTAGTAATCCAACGCCAGTTGGCTGTTGTCAACGGTTTCCTCCTTGTTGCTTTGACTGCCGTTATTCATCTCGCTGATTTCCATTAAGTAACGGTTGTTCTTGTCGATGCGCCCGTTATTGTTTGTCAGCCCCAGCTGGAAAATGGCCCATGCGGCAATGATGCCAAAGCCCGCTAATGCAAATCCATAAACAATAATTTTGCCTATGATGCCGAAAACTTTCTTTTTTTTGTCGCTCTGTTCCATTTTCTTATATGCTGTATGTCAATCTTTTTTTGCGTTGCAAAGTTACGAAATATTAAGGCGTCTTTTTCCTCTTTTTTATATTGTTATGGGGTGAAAAATCTTTATTGTTGATTTTCAGATATTTATGTTTCGTGATGTTTCTTTTGTTAAGATGGTATTCCAATGCCCGTTAATGAATTTTTAGCATTTGGTAGACAAAATATTATTTTTCCTAAAAAAATATTTTTTGTTGTATCTATTTAGAAAAAGTTTATTTTTGTAGCCTATTTCTTAATAAATATTGTTTTATGGTACCAGAACAGGAAACTACGTTAAATTTTTTCCGCTTTGAGGATTTAAGAATTTACAGCAAAGCGCTCGATTATGTTAATTGGCTACATGGTGTGGCAGTCTCCATTCAGGAGGCCTATCGTGAGAGCGTGGTCCTGCCGTTCTTGAAATCGGCACAAAGTGTGGCCTTGTCTATTGCAGAAGGTTCTTCTCGTAACAAGGCTCAATTTATTTATTATTTAAAGATGGCTAAAAGTGCTGTGCGCGAGTGTGTTGTCTATACGACTATTGCATCCCGACTCAACTTGTTGAACGAGGATGACAAAGACCATTCAAGAACACAGTTGATGGAAATGACCAAGATGATCGGTTCGCTCGTTTCGTCCTTGCAGAAGTTGGTTCCCAACGCCAAGGATGACGATATGGAGATGGCCTAGTGCCTCTATTCTCTGTTCCGGTACTCAAAAGTCACTTTAAAAATTATTTAATTTGAGACGGCCATAATTGACCGTCCCTTCAATCTTTGTCTTATTTCGAACGGCAGTTGAACTTGTGAACCCACCGCTGAAAGAATCTCTTTGAATTTTGAATTCTGAAAATTGAATTTATTTTGCTTTACAGTAAAATATCGTATATTTGCAGCAAAATAGTAAATAAACTCATTATCATATAAACCTTTAAACTATAACATTATGGCAATTGTAAAACCTTTTAAAGGATTACGTCCTCCGAAAGACATTGTTAAACAGTTGGCATCACGTCCTTACGATGTGCTCAACTCCAAAGAGGCTCGCATCGAAGCCGCTGGCAATCCCTATTCGTTACTTCATGTGACGAAGGCCGAAATTGACCTTCCCGAAGGTACCGACGAACATTCTCAAGCCGTTTATGACAAGGTGGTTGAGAATTTCAACATGTTTAAGAAAAATGGCTGGCTCGTTAAGGAAGATACTGAAAAGTTCTATATCTATGCCCAAACCATGGACGGCCGCACCCAATACGGTATCGTGGGCTGCACGCATATTGATGACTATTTGAACAATGTTATCAAGAAACACGAATTGACCCGTAAGGATAAAGAGGAAGACCGTATGATTCACGTTCGTATCACCAATGCCAATGTGGAACCCGTATTCTTCTCATATCCTGCAAATAAGCACATTGATGAGATTGTAGAGAATATCGTTAAGAATCAGGCTCCCGAATACGACTTCGTAGCTGACGACGGCTTCGGTCACCATTTCTGGGTAATCAATGATCCCGCCACCAACAAACGTATTGCCGAAATCTTCAAGAACGAGATTCCTTATCTGTATGTAGCTGACGGTCACCATCGTACCGCCGCCGCTGCTCTCGTGGGCAGCGAAAAACGCAGAAATAATCCCAACCATACCGGCAACGAAGAATACAACTACTTCATGGCAGTTATCTTCCCCGATAACCAACTGAAAATCATCGACTACAACCGCGTAGTGAAAGATTTGAACGGCCATTCGGTTGAAGAGTTCAAGAATATGCTTAATGAGGCTTTTGTAGTTGAAAAGATGGGTAAGGATATCTATACTCCTTCCAAACTGCACGAGTTCAGCATGTATCTCGAAGGTGAGTGGTACAAGATGACCGCAAAACCTGGCACTTTCAACGATAACGATCCTATCGGTGTTCTGGATGTGACCATCCTTTCGAATCTCGTTCTGGATAAGATTCTGGGTATTAAAGACCTCCGTACCGACAAGCGCATCGACTTCGTAGGCGGTATCCGTGGTTTAGGCGAACTGAAACGCCGCGTGGACAGCGGTGAGATGAAAGTGGCTTTCGCTCTCTATCCCGTATCCATGAAGCAGCTGATCGACATTGCCGACTCTGGCAACATCATGCCTCCCAAGACCACTTGGTTTGAACCGAAACTCCGTTCGGGACTCGTAGTTCACGAATTGGAATAGTTTTATAAAGCGCGTAACGGCGCCACGGCTCTCTCGAAGATGCCGTTCATGTAAGCAATCAACATCCCGTAATTCGTTATCGGGATGTTTTGCTTTATGGCGGGTTGCAGTCGGTTGATGAGCTGCTTCTGGGTAATCATGCAGCCGCCGCACTGGATGACCATGGCAAAGTTGTGCAAGTCGGGTAGGGGCTGCAGCCCTGAGACGAAGGTGAACTGCAGTTGCTTGCCGGTGTGTTTTTGCAGCCAGCGCGGAATCTTAACACGTCCGATATCTTCACAAGAGCTTTGGTGCGTACACGATTCCAAAACTAAAATATGGTCGCCGTCGCGCAGATTGTCAATCTGCGGTGTGCCGCTAAGATATTCTGTAAAAGCACCTTTGTGCTTGGCGAGCAGGATGCTGAAGCTGGTCAGCGGGATGCTCTCAGGCACGATGGCCGACACTTCCCCGAACATCTGGCTGTCGGTAATGACCAGGGCGGGAGTGGGGTGGTTGGCCAGATAGTCGGCCAGCTTGTCTTCTTTCAGCACGATGGCGATGGCGTTGTTGTCGAGGGCGTCGCGGATAAGTTGCACTTGCGGCAGGATGAGCCGCCCCTCCGGGGCTTCGCTGTCGATGGGGGTGACCATCACGATGGTGTCGCCCTCACGAATGATGCCTTCCAAGATAGAGTGCGACATGTAGGCCGACGGAGGCATGGCTTTGACCATGGCGGCGGTCAATTCTTGCAGTCCTTCGCCTGTGTGGGCGCTGATGTTGTAGACCGGCTGCCCGTTGAGTTGCGTTGTTGTGTGTGTCAGCAGGTCGCTTTTGCTGTTCACAATCAGATAGGGCGTGGCAAACTCCTGCAGCCGTTGGCAGAGCAACCCCTCGGCCTCTCCCCACTGGTAATTGTTTGTGACAATTATCGCTAAATCAATGCTTTTGATGATGTCGAGGCTCTTCTCCACACGCTTGCTGCCCACCTCTCCATCATCGTCAATACCTGCCGTGTCAATCAGCACCACAGGACCGATGCCGAAAATCTCCATGCTCTTTTTCACGGGGTCGGTGGTGGTGCCGGCATAGTCGGCCACAATGGCGGTCTCTTGCCCTGTAATGGCGTTGATGAGTGAACTTTTGCCGTTGTTGCGTCTGCCAAATATGCCGATGTGTGGTTTCATGATTCTCTATTTTTGATGAAAATCTTGCGTATGCAAGGAAAGGCAAAGATACTCATTTTTCATTTGTGCCCTTCTGTCAAGTATGCTTTCAATCAAATATTTTTTGGAAATCCTAATAAATGTTAACGATATGGATTGAAAGCGAAAATTTCGTAAATTTGCACACTCAATAAAAAAATGAATTTAAAACAATAATTTTATGGCAACAACAGCTGATTTTAAGAATGGCCTCTGTATTGTTTACAATAACGAATTGTGGACTATCGTGGAATTCCTGCATGTGAAACCCGGTAAGGGCAACACTTTTGTTCGTACCAAACTGAAACATATCAAGACTGGTAGAGTACAGGAAATCAGATTCGATGCCGGTGTTAAGATTGAACTCGCCCGCGTAGAGCGCCGTCCTTACCAATTCTTATACAAAGAAGGTGACAATTCATATTGCTTTATGCATACCGAAACTTACGAGCAGCTTTCTATCGAAGGTGATCTGATTAACAACCCCGGACTTTTGAAAGAAGGTCAGACTGTGGAAATCATGTATCACGCCGATACCGATACTCCGCTGACTTGCGAGCTTCCCGCCTTTGTTGACCTGCAGGTTACCTATACCGAACCTGGTGTGAAAGGCGATACTGCTACCAACTCACTCAAAAGAGCTATTGTGGAAACTGGTGCCGAAGTGTTCGTTCCTCTTTTCATCGAAACTGGTGAAATGATTAAGGTGGATACCCGTACCAACAAATATTCGGAAAGAGTAAAATAATCTTTCCAGTATCCGCAGTTTTTCTAACATAATAGTTTTGATATGAAATTTGAAAAACCGCTCACCATATCCCAATTGTTGGAGATAATTCCGCATGAGGTGGTGGTTAAAGGGAACGCATCCAATGTGATGTCAGGCATGAATGAGATTCACTCGGTGGAAGCCGGTGACCTCTCATTCGTGGATATTCCCAAATATTACGAGAAAACGCTTTCGAGCGTGGCTTCCGTAATTTTAATAAATAAGGAAACCGATTGCCCCGAAGGGAAAACATTGATTATCACCAATGATCCTTTTGGCGATTATGTGCAAGTGGTACGCCATTTTGTGCATTTCCATCCTCAAACCGAGTTGATTCATCCCAATGCCGTTATCGGTGAAAATACCATCATCCAACCTAATACCTTTATCGGTGAAAATGTGGTGATTGGTAAGAATTGTATTATTCACGCTAACGTGAGTATCTATTCCGATACCGTCATTGGCGACAATGTCATTATCCATTCGGGAGCAGTCATCGGTGCCGATGCCTATTATTTCCAAAAGCGCACCGATGGTTGGAAAAAGCTCGAATCGTGCGGCCATACGGTCATTGGCAATGATGTGGAAGTGGGTTGCGGTGTGATGATCGACCGCGGTGTGTCGGGTGTGACCTATATTGGTGATGGCACCAAGTTCGATAACCTGACGCAAGTGGGCCACGACACCTACATCGGCAAGCGCTGCCTGATTAGTGCTATGTGCGCCATCGCCGGCTGTACACGCATCGAGGACGACTGCACCATCTGGGGCAAGTCGGCCATCAACAAGGATTTGGTGGTTGCCAAGAATACGACCTTGCTTGCCTTCTCGGCTCTGGATAAATCTGTTACAGAGGAAAATAGCGTTCTGTTGGGCATTCCCGCTTACGATGCGCGCAAGCGTTGGAAAGAGATTGCCTGCGGCCGTATGCTTCCCGAACTGGTGGAAGAAATTGGTCGCTTGAAAGCTGAAATAGAGAAACTTAAGAAATAGTTTCATTCTTTATGATGTTTATGATGCGTTTGTTGAAACCCCTAACGACTACATTATGGGCAGCAGTGTTGCTTTTGTCGATGTGTGGCTGCCGCCAACAGTCGGGACATATGTTGCAAGCACAAAATCAGCCGCAAGTCTATTACCCAACTGTGAATGAAGGCGTCATTGTGCCGCCTTTTCTTTCCAAGGGCGATACCATCGGCTTGGTGGCACCAGCCTATAAGGACGATTTGAATGAAATCAAATACGCTATCCAATGGCTTGAAAAACAAGGGTTTCATATTTTGAATGGTCAGTGCATAGATTTGCATCACAGCACCATTTATTCAGGCACTGATGAGGAACGCGCTGCCGACTTCCAGGCTATGCTCGACAATCCGTCGGTGAAGGCTATTGTTGCCACTCGCGGCGGCTATGGCGTAGTGCGTATGATCGACAAGGTTGACTGGTCGCACTTCCGTGAGCATCCCAAGTGGATATGCGGCTTTAGCGACATCACTGTCATTCACTCGCATGTGAACCGCCAGTGCCGTGTGGCCACCATCCATTCGATGATGCCACTGAGTATTAAGGCCGAAAACTCAGAACAAATCGGAGCACAATCGTTATTGAAAGCACTGAAAGGACAGCCGTTGGCATACACCGTGCCCTCCAGCGCCAAGAACCGTGCTGGCAAGGCTACGGGCGAATTGATTGGCGGCAATCTCTCGCTGCTCATCTCACTGACGGGCTCCGTTTCGGAAATGGATTATGACGGCAAGATTCTCTTCATTGAGGATTGCGACGAATATTACTACCATGTGGATCGTATGCTGATGGAACTGAAACGCGCGGGCAAATTGGAAAAATTAGCCGGACTGATTGTGGGCGGCTTCGTGCGACTGAAGGAGATTGATGCGCCTAATATTAAATTTGGCAAAACAGTAGAGGAGATTGTGTGGGATGTTTGCGGTGAATACTCTTTCCCCATTCTGTTTGATTTTCCCGCTGGCCACATTAAAACCAACTGCGCCCTTCGTTTGGGCACCACATGCACCATGGAAGTGACAGGAAAGGGCGGTTACTCGACCGTGAAAATGTAATTTTTCCCCTCATTATTCCTTTTTTCTTTCCAATAAAATCCGTACCTTTGCGTTTCAATAATCGTTGATTTTAATACAAAGAGAATATGTCTTATTGGATTATCTTTATTGTTTTTATGATTTTAAGCTGGATTGTGTCGAGAACTCTACAATCCAGAATAGAGAAATATTCTAAAGAGCGTCTTAGCTCGGGTTTGACGGGCAAGGAGGTGGCCGAGAAGATGTTGCGCGACAATGGCATCTATGATGTGCAGGTGGTCAGCACCCGCGGTATGTTAACAGACCATTACAATCCCGCTACGAAGACGGTCAACCTGAGCGAAGGTGTCTATGGTAGTAACAGTGTGGCAGCGGCTGCCGTTGCCGCCCACGAATGCGGACATGCCGTGCAGCACGCCACGGCCTATAGCTGGCTTAGTCTTCGTTCAGCAATGGTTCCTGCCGTGCAGTTTGGCGCCAACTTCTCACAGTGGATACTACTGGCAGGATTACTACTTCTTTATGTAAGTGCTATTGGCAAGTATATTCTCATTGCCGGCATTGTTCTCTTTGCCTTGACCACGCTGTTTGCGTTCATCACGTTGCCGGTAGAGTACAACGCCTCGGCCCGTGCTTTGGAGTGGCTCGATGCGACAGGCATCACTTACGGTGAGGAACACGACCATGCCGCCGACGCACTGAAATGGGCCGCCCGCACCTACGTTGTCGCCGCCCTCTCATCACTGGCCACGCTGCTCTATTACATCGCACTCGCCAACCGAAGAAACTAGACGAACTTTATAATTAAAAAGAACAAATTCAGAATTCAAAATTCAAAATTCAAAATTCAATTATTCTATAACTCTATAACTCTATAACTCTATAACTCCTTAACTTCTTAACTCCTCACTCCTCACTCCTCACTCCTCACTCCTCACTTAATCAATAAACCAATCAACATTTCAACAATATCATGTCCGAACACGTAAAATGCTTAATTATCGGCTCCGGTCCTGCAGGTTATACCGCAGGTATCTATGCATCGCGAGCCAACATCCATCCTGTGCTGATTGAAGGTATGCAGCCTGGCGGTCAGCTGACCATTACCAACGATGTGGAGAACTTCCCAGGCTATCCTGATGGCAGCGGAGGTCCCGCCATTATGGATGATATCCGTCGTCAAGCTCTTCGTATGGGCACTGACATCCGTACGGGCATGGTGACGCAAGTTGATTTTTCAAAGCGCCCCTTTAAGTGTGTGGTGGACGATACTGACGAGATTATCGCTGACACCGTAATTGTCTCAACCGGTGCTACCGCCCGCTGGCTCAATATCGAAAGCGAACAGAAGTTCCGTGGCTTTGGCGTGTCGGCCTGTGCCACCTGCGATGGCGCGTTCTTCAAGAACAAGACCGTGGCCGTGATTGGTGGGGGAGATACTGCCCTTGGCGAGGCTCTCTATCTGGCGGGCATTTGCGCTAAAGTCTATATTGTACACCGTCGCGATGAATTCCGTGGTGCCAAGTATTTGCAAGACAGAGTGTTCAATACGCCTAATATCGAGGTGAAATGGAACAAGCTTCCAAAGGAAATTCTGGGCGAGCAGAAAGGCTTTATTCGTCAGGTGACGGGCTTGCTTTTGACGGATAAGTTAGATAACAGCGAGAGCGTCATCGACTTGGATGGTGTGTTTGTGGCCATTGGTGTTACGCCTGTTACCGAATTGTTCAAGGGTCAACTCGAACTGGATGAGCAAGGTTATATCAAGACGCAGAACGGCACACCCATGACGTCTGTTCCTGGTGTGTTTGCAGCCGGCGACGTGCAAGATTCGCGTTATCGCCAGGCTATTACCGCCGCCGCTTCAGGCTGCAAGGCTGCCATCGAAGTGGAACGCTTCCTGTTGGAACATGGTGAATAAAACAGTAGGGGCGAGGCGTGCTTTGCCCCTAAGGACCATAAAAAAAGACGACAATTTTCATTGTCGTCTTTTTTGTTAGTGCAAACCTTTGATTAGGCTTCGGTTGCGGGAGCTTCTTCAGCGGGTTCTGCGTTTTCGGTAGCTTCGGCCTGTGCCTCTTCAGCAGCAGCTTCTGCTTCGGTTTCAGCTTGAGCCTCTGCAGCTTCAGCGGCCTCAGCAGCAGCTATCTGAGCGTATTTCTCAGCAACTTTAGCTGCCATGGCTTCTTTAACCTTGGTCTCAGCTTCCAAACGTTTCTTCATTTCATTGCGTTGTTTGTCAGCAACTTCGCGTTTGATGTTGTTGGTCTTGGAATCTTTTTCTTGTTTCCAAGCATCAAATTTGCGTTGTGCGTCGTTCTCGGTCAGCGCGCCTTTAGCGATGCCGCCTCTTAAGTGTTTCATCAAATAAACACCTTCGCGTTTCAGAATCGAACGGGCCGTATCTGAAGGAGAAGCACCGGCTTCAACCCAATACAATGCTCTGTCGAAATCCAGGGTGATGGTTGCAGGATTGGTCAGCGGGTTGTAAGTACCAATGTTTTCAATGAAACGTCCGTCACGTGGTGCACGACCATCCGCAATTACAATGTGGTAGAAAGGCTGATTTTTCTTACCATGTCTTTGTAATCTGATTCTTGTTGCCATAATTTTTTGGTTTAAATTAAGTGATTTTTTTAAGCGTGCAAAAATATAAAAAATTTCAATACAAAACACACATGAGGTAAAATTCACAATTCATAATTAAGAACAGAACAAAGAACCAATTCAAAATTCAAAGAGATTCCTTCGACGGTGTTTTCGACAGGCTCAACCACCGTCTCGGAATGACACCAACAATTAAACAATAAACAATTAAACAATCAACACCCCAACAATTCTTAACTTCTTAACTTCTTAACTTCTCACTTCTCACACGTACCTTCATAATTTCATAATTTATTCCCTTCAACATCTCAACAAAATATCGTACCTTTGCATTCGCATTATTGAAAAATCATATCATTATGAAAACACATAAAATATCCTCTGATTTTTTGAGCCTGGAGACTGTGGCTCAAATTCTTAAATCGAAAGCTAAACTTGAATTGTCGGAAGAGGCTACCGCCGCCGTGGTGAGATGCCGTGAGTATTTGGACAAGAAAGTGAAAGAGAGCAAAGTGCCCATCTACGGTGTGACTACGGGCTTCGGCTCACTGTGCAACACCTCAGTGTCGGGCGACGACCTGTCGAAACTGCAGAGCAATCTGGTGCTCTCGCACGCCTGCGGTATGGGCGACGAGGTGCCGCAAGAGATTGTAAAACTGATGCTTCTGCTCAAAGTGCAATCGCTGTCGTACGGCAACTCGGGCGTGCAGTTGGCCACCATCCAACGTCTGATTGATTTTTATAACAAAGGCGTTTATCCCGTTGTCTATCAGCAAGGTTCGCTGGGCGCTTCGGGCGACTTGGCCCCACTGGCTCATCTGTCGCTGCCTCTGTTGAACAAAGGTGAAGTTTACTATCGTAACAAGAAATATCCCGCAGAGGAAATCAATGCTCGCTTCGGCTGGAAACCTATCACGCTGCAAGCGAAGGAAGGCTTGGCTCTGTTGAACGGTACCCAGTTTATGGGCGCCTACGCCGTTTGGCTCCTGCTCAAGGCACGCAAGCTCTCCTGGCTGGCCGATATCATCGGTACGGTGTCTCTCGAGGCTTTCGACGGCCGTATCGAACCTTTCAATCTGTCGGTACACTTCGCCCGTCCGCACGTAGGACAAATTCTCACCGCTACGCACATCAGCAACATGCTGCTGGGTTCCGAAATCATCTCGCGTCCTAAGAAACACGTGCAGGATCCTTATTCGTTCCGCTGCATGCCGCAAGTGCACGGCGCCAGCAAGGATGCCATTGCTCATGTGACTAACGTAGTAGAGACGGAAATCAATTCGGCTACCGACAATCCGACCGTGTTCCCCGATGAGGATCTTATCATCTCGGCCGGCAACTTCCACGGACAGCCCTTGGCCTTGGTGCTCGACTTCCTCGCACTGGCAACCGCCGAACTGGGCAACATTTCTGAACGCCGTATTTATCAACTTATTTCTGGCAAACGCGAGCTGCCTTCATTCCTTGTAAAGAACCCCGGACTGAACTCTGGCTTCATGATTCCGCAATATACGGCAGCTTCTATTGTTAGCCAAAGTAAAACCTTTACCATGCCTTCGTCATCCGATTCCATCGAGTCGTCGCAAGGCCAGGAAGACCATGTAAGTATGGGCGCCAATGCAGCTACCAAGGCTTATCTGGTGGTGAACAATCTTGAAAAAGTATTGGCTATCGAATTGCTCAACGCCGCTCAGGCTCTCGAATTTCGCCGCCCGCTGAAATCGTCCGATTTTATCGAAGATTTCGTGGCAAGCTATCGCAAACATGTGCCTTTCGTTGAGAACGACACCTATATGCACGAGCTGATGCAGAAGTCACTTGAGTTTATCCAGCAAGTGGATGTGATTTTGCCGAAAGACTAATCGCTTCGTGAAATACAAAAAAAGTCCCTGCCAGTATTGACGGGGACTTTTTTATTGGTTGTCGGATAGGTGTTAGAGGAAGGCTTCGTCTGACACTTCGTCTATCTCTTCACGTAGATTTTCTATGATGAATTGCTTTCGGTCGGGTGTGTTGTCGCCGAGATAATATTCCAGCAATGCATTGATGTCGGTGTTCTTTTCCAGAACGACAGGGTCAAGGCGGATGGATTTGCCGATGAAGTTGCCGAACTCTTCGGGCGAAATTTCACCCAAACCTTTGAAACGGGTGATTTCGGGTTTGCCGCTTAACTTCTTAATAGCCTCGTTGCGTTCCTCTTCTGAGTAGCAATAGAGTGTCTTTTGCTTGTTGCGCACACGGAATAGGGGAGTCTGCAGAATGTAAATGTGCCCGGCACGCACTACATCAGGGAAGAACTTGAGGAAGAAGGTGAGCAGCAGCAAACGAATGTGCATGCCATCCACATCGGCATCGGTGGCGATGACGATGTTGTTGTAGCGTAGTCCGTCCAATCCGTCTTCTAGGTTAAGGGCTGCCAGAAGAAGCGTAAGTTCTTCATTATCTTTTTGATAGATAAAGCTTTTGCTTTGTCCTTTTTGAGCATTTTTGGGTTTGCCGCGCAGACTGAAAACAGCTTGTGTATTGGCGTCACGAGAAGTGGTGATGGAGCCCGAAGCTGAGTCACCCTCGGTGATGAAGATGGTGGTCTCCACACCGCGCGGGTCATTGGTGTTGAAGTGATAACGGCAGTCGCGCAATTTGCTGTTGTGCAGGCTTACTTTCTTCTGTATCTCTTTGGTATTCTTCTTGATATTGGCAATGGCCTTGCGCTCTCTTTCAGAATCTTGGATTTTCTTTAGGATGATGTCAGCCACGTCGGTGTGCATGTGCAGGTACTTGTCCAACAGCTTGCCGACAATGTCGTTGACATATTTGCGCACGGTCTGTCCGCCCGGAGCCATATATACCGAGCCTAACTTGGTCTTGGTCTGCGACTCGAAGATAGGACCGCGAACCTTGATGGAAATGGCCGCTACGATAGAGTTGCGGACATCATTGGGATCGAAATCTTTTTTGAAATATTCGCGTATGGTCTGTACAATGGCCTCTCTGAAAGCCTGTTGATGGGTACCGCCTTGTGTTGTGTACTGGCCGTTGACAAAGGAATAGTACTCTTCGCCATAACGACGGTTGGTGTGTACCAAGGCAAACTCAAAATCGTCCTCTCTCAAGCCGATTGGCTCGTATAAGGCTTCTCCTTCGATGTTGTTGTTTAAGAGGTCGAGCAGGCCGTTTTTGGAGACAAAACGCTGTCCATTGAAGTTGATGGTGAGACCACGGTTGAGATAAACGTAGTTCCACATCATCTTTTCGATGTATTCGGTGTACCAGTGGTAATTCTCGAAAATAGTGTTGTCAGGGATGAAGGCTATAAGAGTGCCTGAGTGCTCTTTGCTGGCCTCAATGCGACTTTCGCTGGTCTTTTTACCGCATGCGAATTCGGCACTTTTGCACTTCTCACCAGTATAGCATTCTACTTTGAAATAGGTCGACAAGGCGTTGACAGCTTTGGTGCCCACACCGTTCATACCGATGGTTTCGTTGTCGTTGAAGTTACGGCCCGTGTTGATTTTAGATACGCAATCCACCATCTTGTTGAGCGGAATGCCGCGACCGTAATCTCTTACCGTGGCTATGCCGTCCTTGATGGTGATGTCGATGGTGCGGCCATAACCTTTCATAAACTCGTCGATGGAGTTGTCTATCACTTCCTTCAACAACACATAAATGCCGTCATCGTGTGCGCTACCGTCACCTAACTTGCCGATATACATGCCAGGACGGGTTCTAATATGCTCGTCCCATTCCAACGTTTTAATCGAATCATCGGTGTATTCTGCCATATTCTAGTAATTTAGGTTACAAAGGTAAAAGAAAAAAAGGCTTGTTTAGGAGCGAATTTTATAAACTTACTAACTTTTAAAGGTTGATTTTTCACAGTCTGGAACAAACAAAAAAGGCAATTCTGCACGCAGAATTGCCTTCCAATTATGTCGAATCTTATTCGATTAGTTCTTGTGCGGGAATACCGATTCGCGTTGGTAACCTGAGAATGCAGCGGTCTTGCCGTCTGAAGACGTTCCTCTCCACATGGCATTTACGTAAGTGCCGTCGCAGTTGTATTTGATTTCACCCGAATAGATTTTGCCTGAAGGCGTCTTGGCTGACAATTGGTGCTTGCCATTGACTACCTTGTAGGATTCTACAAAGAAGGCGAATTTGGATTGTACGTTAACACTCATGTTGAGTCCCCATCCTTTGTATTCGGGAGAACCACTTACGCCAAATATGTCGATAACAGCCGAGCCGTTGTTGCGGTTGATGGCAGCTTCCAGTTCTGCCTTGGCGGCTGCAGGTATCTCATCGCAGTCAACGCTGGAAAGTAACCAAACATAATCCATGAAATTGATAGCAGCGTAGTCAACACCTGTGGGATTTACATCACCGCCACCGCCACCACCGCCGGGATCTTCTTGGCCACTGCCATTGCCGTTGTTGCCACCATTTCCGCCATTTTCGGGCTCGTCATTGCACGATTGTAAGCCAAAGCATGCAAAACAAAGGGCTGCAACCCATAATAATGCTTTTTTCATAATGATAATTTTTTAAGGTTAATATTTTAATTCTCTTTTAGTTGTGAAATGTTCATTACGAACTTGCAAATCTACAAAATATTTGAAATAGAATGTGTGCTGAAATAATAATTATTGAAAAATAAAAAAGTCGCAGCAGGCCGCGACTTTTCAATTTTCAATTTTCAGTTTTCAGTTTTCAGTTTTTTTTCAACGCTTCTTCAATATACTTGTACGTCGAAATCACCTCGGTGCCGTTCTCTGTTACCGCCAGCTGATGCTCAAAGTGGGCTGCGGGCTTGCGGTCGTAAGTGTGGATGGTCCATCCGTCATTGTCCATATAGATGCGACGGCGGCCCAAACAAATCATGGGCTCAATGCAGAAGACCATACCGCGCTTGATGAGCGGCCCTACGCCCGGACGACCGTAGTTGGGAATGTCGGGCTTCTCGTGCATGCTGGTGCCAATACCATGGCCGCACAACTCTTCTACAATGCCGTAATGGAAGGGGCGGATATACGACTCTACCGCATGACTGATGTCGCCAATATGGTTGCCCTCTTTGGCGGCCTCAATGCCAGCGTAGAGCGACTCTTTGGTGCGTTCTACCAATAGATGCACATCTTCGCTAACTTCGCCCACCTCGAAGGTGTAAGCGTAGTCGCCATGATAGCCGTTGAGGATGGCACCGCAGTCCACCGATATAATGTCGCCCTCGTTGAGGACTTCGTTGCTGGGGATGCCGTGCACCACCACATCGTTAACCGACAGGCACAACGAAGCGGGAAAACCATCGTAACCTTTGAAGGAGGGAATGCCGTGATGATCACGGATGAACTCTTCGGCAATTCTGTCCAGATGAATGAGCGGAATGCCTGGGCGGATATGCTTGGCCACTTCGCCAAGGGTTTGCCCAACAAGCAAAGCGCTGAGCTTGATTAACTCAATCTCAGCGTCTGACTTGTATTTTATTTTGTTGAAAATGTTAGTATGCACCACCTGTACGTCCTTTAATTCTGCCTGTAGAGGTCAGACCGTCATAGTGTCTCATCAACAAGTGACTTTCAATCTGTTGCAGTGTGTCAAGTACAACACCCACCATAATCAACAGGGATGTGCCACCGAAGAATTGGGCAAACTGTTGGTTAACACCGAACAGACGAACGATAGCGGGAAGAATAGCTACGATACCGAGGAAAATAGAGCCGGGAAGCGTGATTCTCGACATGATGGTATCGATAAGTTGGGCAGTCTGTTTGCCGGGCTTGGTGCCAGGAATGAAACCGCCGTTCTTCTTCAGGTCTTCAGCAATCTGGTTCGGGTTGATGGTGATAGCGGTGTAGAAATAGGTGAAGGCAATAATTAAAAGGAAGAATACAATATTGTATGCCAATCCGTTGTAATCGATGAAGCTGTGCCAGAAACCACCATTGGAAGTGGAAGTAACGCTTACAAAGGTGAGGGGCAGGAACATGATTGCCTGGGCGAAGATGATAGGCATTACACCAGCTGCGTTCACTTTCAAAGGAAGGAAGTTACGCACGCCGCCGTATTGCTTGTTGCCCACAACTCTCTTGGCATATTGGATGGGTATTCTTCTTGTGCCTTGTACCAATAAGATACACAGACTGATGATGACCATCATGGCAATTAACTCAAGAATGAAGATGATAGGACCACCGTTCATCTCGCTGATACGTGAAATGAATTCAGCTCTGATAGCGTAGGGGAAACGGGCAATAATACCAATCATAATGATCATGGAAATACCGTTGCCGATACCGTTGTCGGTGATACGTTCGCCTAACCACATGATGAACAGCGTGCCTGCAATCAAAAGAATGAAGGATGTGATAGCAAATGCCGAGAATCCCAGAATGTGCGTTGCGTGCATCGTGGGGTTGATGGCGTAAGCAAACTGACCTTCAATGCTTGCAATGTATGCGGGAGCTTGAATAGCAACAACAGCCACCGTCAGGTAACGGGTAATCTGGTTGATTTTCTTACGACCGCTTTCGCCTTCCTTTTGGAGTCGTTGGAAGTAAGGAACAGCCAGTGTCATCAGCTGGATAACGATAGAGGCGGAGATGTAGGGCATGATACCCAATGCGAAAATAGATGCATTGGAGAATGCACCACCTGAGAAAAGGTCAAGCAAACCCATCAAACCATCCTGTGCTTTCTGCGTGAATGCTGATAAGGCACCGGGGTTGATACCGGGAAGTACAATGTGCGCACCCAAACGATAGATTAAAATAATACCTAAAGTGTAAAGAATTCGCTTGCGTAAATCCTCAATCTTAAAAATGTTTTTTATAGTCTCTATAAACTTTTTCATCTGAATTTCTTTATGTGTCAGTTATTCACTATTCGGTCTCCGTCGCACGAGAGGTCGTTCCGAATTTAATTATTCGGCCTTCTCTTCAGCGGCTTGGCCAATCAAAGTGATGGTGCCACCAGCGTTTTCAATGGCCTCTTTCGCCTTCTGCGAAATGGCATGAGCCGTAACATTAACTTTGGCTGTCAGTTCGCCCTTAGCCAAAATCTTAATGAGGCTTTTCTTCTTTGCTAAACCATGGGCTGCCAAAACCTCAGGAGTGATGTCGCTGATGTTCTTGTCGGTTGCCAACATTTGCAGTGTGCTGATGTTGATGGCGTTGTATTCAACACGGTTGATGTTCTTGAAACCTCTCTTGGGCAAAATTCTATAGATAGGCATCTGACCGCCTTCAAAACCAATCTTTCTGCTGTAACCAGATCTGGATTGAGCACCTTTATGTCCTCTTGTGGATGTGCCACCTTTTCCCGATCCTTGACCACGTCCTATTCTTTTGCTGTTGCTTGTAGCGCCCTCAGCGGGTTTTAATTTGCTTAAATCCATTGTTTTATATGTTCAAAAAGTTATTACTAAATTAAATTTCTTCTACAGTTACAAGGTGTTTTACCGATTCTACAATGCCCAAAATCTGTACGGTGGCGTTGTGTTCTACGGTTTGATGCATCTTCTTAAGTCCTAATGCATCCAAAGATCTCTTCTGACGTAAAGGTTGGCCAATACGGCTTTTCACTTGCGTAATTCTGATTTTCTTCATCGCTTTTCTTTATTTTAAGTTGTTTATTTGCTCTTTTTTCTCTCTTTTGGAAGTAATTTTACTCCAATGTTCTCAATTTTTTTAATCGCCAAACTTGTTTTTATAATAGAGGTTGTTTTTACAAATTCTTATTATAGAATAAGTTAGAGCGATGTTTTTGCTTTTTCAGTCGAAATTTTACATTTCAATTCAAAAAGTCGGCAAATATACAAATTAATTTTAATAAACAATATCATTATTTTTTT
>JAEERB010000196.1 GCA_016285615.1 Bacteroidales bacterium | reverse complement strand
AAATCTTCATTTAGGACATCCATCAGCCGCGTCTCCAGTTGTCCAAGCGGAATCAGTATATACGGCTCAAACAATCGCGGCGGAATGTCCTCGTCCGCGCAACAAGTGATGAAGCGACTGCGCCGATCGGCGCTGAACAGCCGTGCACGGTCAACCCACTTGTCAATGCACAAGACACCCGTCTTCGTATCAAAGACATAGAACCGGTCATTGAGCTGGGCCACGAGATCAAGCTGCATGTCAATTGGCTTCCCCGTCGGCTCGCACTTCGCCAGCCTGACATCATGAAATACATCGAAACGGCATTTGCGCGAATTGGCAAACGCCTGTAGTGTCTTCACGACCAAAGAGCGATTCACATATTCTGCCCAGCTACCATGCCAGAAGCAAGTGGCTGCCGTGTCGTTCAACCGCACAATCCGAAGCGCATGTTTCGTGCGCTCCGTTTTGATCCAATTCAATTTCTCAAAGACGTCGCACAATTGCAACAACGAATTCTTATCACTTCCACCAAAACCATCCAACTCGGCCGACACCTCCTTATTGCCCTTGGCGACCAACTTCTTGAAAATCGGCAAAGCAATCTCTTTTATCTTGAAAAGAAAATTCGCCGCGCGAGTTTCCACCAGCACCTGCTCCTTCCCGACATACGAAACAATCCGAAACCCCAACTCAGAAAAATACGCCGACAACCGCCGCGTCTTCCGCTCGCGGTAAAACGAGTCCGCCGACAGCATCTCCTGCCGCCGCAACGCCACGCGCTCATCGATCTGCTTCTGCAGCACATCCCGCGCCGTCATCAACGCCACAAGTTCAGTTCTTTTGATTTTCATTTTTTCTTTATCCCAACCATTGTTCCTTAGGGACCAACAATCCGTGCTCACAACTTTAAACACTCATACCGATCTGCCGCTCCCATTCATTCCTAAGTTTAGCCGCTTCATTACAAACAGGCAATGCATAATACTGAGAATATGAACCTTTCACAAGGTGTTCGCAAATCGCAGATAATTTCGCTAAAGGGCCGACCCCGGGTTGCGATAAATATATCGCAACAAGACAGGTTGCCCTATTCTGTATATCCTTTAGCATATTCAGATACAACTCAACTACTGCATCAAGCGTGTTTAATCTCCCTTTGATTTTATTCAGCACCATCAACTCATCGCCATAACGACCAGCACAATCAAACAGGCATATCACCTCATTAACAAAGTCATCCGGCTGATGTTGGTGAATCATTTGCATTGCCATCGGATTATACCGATAACCATGAGCAGCCTTATCATCTTTCCACGTTTCAAGATACTGTGATTCTTTCAGTGCATTGAAGACCTCACTATCACGATTGGGAAAGCTTTGCACATATTCAAAAATGGAATTTATAGTCTTGACATCAAATCCATCATTTTCAGACATCACCCGAACACTCTTAAGCCAATCATAAGCGCGATCTTGTGACAGTAAAACAAAATCTGTCGACTTCAAAATAGCTTTGTCGTGCTCGTCTGCACAGCGGGTGCACGCCCCGATTTGCATCAATGATTCCACCGAAAGAAAATCACCAGGCGCACAATAGCTGCAATTCGGGACCAATTGAATCCCCGCATACAAATACGCCTCCGCGACCAATCGGGAGCAAAACTCAACACCGGATAGATCTTGCGCGCCTCCCGATTTATTCACTACCGTTTTTACTGCCTCTGGTATCGAATACAATGCGCCTACTTGACTTCGCGCAAACTCTTCGATCTTTCTCTTTTGCTCAAGCGTCAAGCCATCAAACCTCAAACACATATAATCATCAACATGAGCCGCCGATAG
Organism: Bacteroidales bacterium; assembly: GCA_016285615.1. The sequence goes on along the minus strand of JAEERB010000196.1, from coordinate 2,275 downwards.
ACGCTGCGGATTGACTGCAAACACCACTGGTGGATGGGCATGAATAATAGATCCTCCAACATAGAGCATCGCATGAGAATAATGCTTTGAACCCAACCGAATGACGCTACTTTTGGCCACATCCCACATTCTTTTCGGATGCAATATCCCATCGATACTCAAAGACTCTCGTGACAAAACAATATCACAAGGCTGCAGGCTCTTCCAATCAAGAACATAAGGACCTATAAACTTGCTAAAATCCATTCACACTCCTCCGTGGGACATCCATCTCAACCGTATACTTAGCTCCTTTGGAACTCCGGTTTTTTTAAAATATCCAAGAACCTTTCCCTCACTTCATTAAGCACAGCCCTTCGTATTGGCTTTTTCTTGTCACATGATGCAATCGCCATATCAAGTTCGTTAACTATCCTTTCAAATGTGCTTCGCGAACTAGGCCGAGCAAACAAAGCCCCGTCTTTCAAGTTCGTCAAAATCAATGTCAACGCCCAGTTTGAAAGACTGCAAAATGCATCACACTTACCCGCTTCAACAATCTTGTCGAGTATCGGCCATGCCGATCCTTGAGGGAGAAAAGACCATGCCGTTTCTTTGTCTTTTCTTTCAAGTGCCGTGAGAAATGCCGTGACCTCGTCTTCTATAGATTTTGTATTACGGCGTGACTGTTCTTCACGAATCACATCTATAATTGGCTTTAAGAAATCTTCTTGCGGATTGTGCAGAATCATGGGATTGATCTCGTCATTTGGCAATTTCGCCCATCGCAATTGTAAAGCTTGGGCTGCCAACTTAATCGTCCTTTCGATGTCGACACTTATCCAGCCGTCTTTATTGAAAAGATATAGCAAGTCACACGCGAGCTTCGCATTCTCAGCGTTGTACCTACCCGTCTTCAACCCTTCTTCAACAATTGGCCAATTTTCCACCAATTCGCCGTCCTCTATCGAATACCGGCCCCAAATGGTATGTAAGGCAACAAGATACTTGTCCGCAGCAAAAGGCCGCCAACCTTCAACTACCTCACGGATTTTCTCGCCATCACACAAACCAAATAATTCATAGTTGGCAATTGGGGCTTCCAACTTCCACCCGAAAGACATATCAATCCCGTATCGTGAAATGAATTCGCGCACATAAGAAATCGGTTTCTCTTTTTGCGCAACATTCGTACCGGACAGTGATCCCGAGTTCTTAAACAAATGTTCGGTCTGCATTGCGGCTAATTCACCCTCGATGTTCTTCAGTGACGCAACGACATCAGCGTCAAAAACATTCAAACGCCCCGTTGCCAGCTCAGTCGCGATAGGCGCAATACGACCGAACAATGTTGGACTAATTTTACTCAGCAGTTCTTCGTCGCCAACCTGATTAGCCACAAATAGAAAATCATCAAGAATCCGCTTTACAGTCCTCGCATTCTGAACACGGAATTGGATAGCAAATTCCTTTAATAATTTACCGCAGCGCATGGCATGTCGATGATTTGCCCCTCCGCTGGGATACCCCGCGATAAATGTGTCGACAATGGCCGACGCATCGAGCGGGAACGGATAGGTGTGCCGTATGTATTTCTCTTTTACCTTGTTGAACTCAGGTAGGGATTTAATTACTGACTCATCCCCAGAATAAACAACATGATAGCCCTTACAAACAAACTCTTCATGCATCTTACCCATCAACCGTTTCAGAACGTCAACCTGCTCCACTCGTTCAACATCATCAACAAAAATGACGCTTCTATCGGGTAGGAAATCACCCAAGCGCGACCGAATATAACCAGCATCATTCCGCCCGATGCCAAGCCAATCTCTCCAATTTGTCAAAACATATTTAGCCGTCTCCTTCGGTATGTACTTCTCACACAAAGGAATGACACACGATTGTTTAATCTCATCAATGGCAGTACCCCTTTGCCCAAAAACAATCTGCTTCACGACATCATCAAAACTATTCACGCCATTAAGAGACACATAAAACAATTCTTTTCCGCACTCATGCAGGGCCGGACGCATGACAGTATTAATAAAATATGTTTTCCCCGCGCCCCAAGGGCCATTAATCATATTCGCGTAATCAATGTCCGATGATAAGCAATACAGCTTTAAAGCCCTAACTATATTTTTCTGTTCCACTGATTTTGGTTCATAAGGGCAATCTATCGTCGCCGCGTACAAGTCATATCGTCGTTTTGACTTCCACAGCAATACAAGCCCAGTAATCAAAACCAACAAAGCCAATCCCAACTTCCAATAGTATTCGACAAAGATACAAC
>JAEERB010000028.1 GCA_016285615.1 Bacteroidales bacterium | reverse complement strand
TGAAAATCTCCTCTATATTTTGAGCTTTGGTGTTGTTCGCCGTTGACGAATAACCTTCCTTGTATCGGAACACATGCATCATATCCATATATTTTTCACTTTGCAGCCAGTGATACCCCAGAATCCAGCCATTGGCCATAATTTCCGGGAAGCCATCACCATTGATGTCGGCGGCAAACGGCACACTCAGCGAGAAGGTTTTAGGATCGCAGATAAAGTATCCCAACATTTCGGAAGTTTGGCCTTCCCAAACATAGAGACCTATATGGTTCTGCCCGCCTGAGAAAATACCTGAGCTGAACGCATCTTTGCGCATACCCAAGACGCATACATCCAGGTCACCATCATTGTCAAAGTCGAGCACCATCGTCTGTCCATCGTACATATCGTTGTAGGGCAACGATGCTGTACATTGATTCAGAATCTCATACCTATTGCCGGCAGTACCCATCGGGTTATTGATGGTAACCTTGTAGGCCGTGTTGCCTGCGCAAATTTCCAATGTGTTATCACCATCAATATCGGCCAATGCGAAGAAATAATAGCCTTCGCCCAAGCTGCCGGGCTTGGAGGTGTTCCAACTACCGTGTACTTGGTGTGGATCACCGAAGCCCATACCTGTTGTAGCCATCTCGCCTTTAATCAGACAAGTACCAGTAATGGCATTGAAAACAGTATTACCACAAACCAATTCGGGAATACCGTCATTGTTCATATCCGCCACCATCGGCGTAAACATGTAATCCAGCGGTTCTTTGCTCTTCCAGAGATAGTCATCGGGACCGCTGTTGGCCTTGCTACCATCGTAGCAATAGACATATTTGTCACCATAACGTCCGCCACCGATCTTTCCACCAATGCTTACCACAAAGACTTCGCACTTGCCATCCTTGTTCACATCGGCAATAGCAACAGTCTGACCCATCGTTTGGAAATTATGGGTTTGAATTTTATATTTTACTTCTCCTGTTTTACCATTCAACACTACCAGATGGTGAGTAATATATCCACCAGGAACTGCAAAATGGTCAGTCATTTCACTTACACACCAAACACCTATAACCTCAGGGAGTCCATCTCCGTCAAGGTCTGCTACCAAAGGTGTAGACAAACCATGAATACAATTATTTTCGTCACGCAAATCCCCCGATGACCATTTCAACTTCATATCGAAAACATTTTGTGCCTGAGCACCCAACATCATTAACGATAAGACAATCAACAAGAATGATTTTCTCATAACAATTCTATTTTATTTTATTTAAAGTTTCTTTTTCGGCCGCGAAGATACAAAAAAACAGCAAACAAAACCCTTATTTTAATATAGTAAACAACATGTTTTTAACACATCCGTTTACATATACGCTAATGAGGAATTGAACAATAATCCTATTGTGAGCACCTCATGATTTTTATTTTTTATTAACAATTTGATAAATATTAATGGGAAAAATATTGCGCATATATACGCATTACATTTCGCGGTGGGGCGTTACCCATTATGCGGCAATATCGCCAATTTGCGGCGGCATCATCATTTCGCGGTGAGGCGTTGCCCCACCGCTCATATACACGCCGACTTACAGCCGGCGGATATCAAAGCCCACCACAAGGGTAGCATCATACGGATGGCTGAAAGCCAAACGTATTTACGCCCTGCACCATTGCAACGGCTGTAAGCCGTATGTATCTTACCCCAGAGCATCGTCCTGGAAAAATACACGCCGACTTACAGCCGGCGTGTATCAAAGCCCACCACAAGGACAGCATCATACGGATGGCTGAAAGCCAAACGTATTTACGCCCAGCGACATTGCAACGGCTGTAAGCCGTGCATATCTTACCCCAGGGCATCGTCCTGGGTATTTCAGGGCATCGTCCTAGGAAAATCAAGGGGCATCATCAAGGAATCAAAAGCCCCGCCCCAAAGGCCTGAAGGGCCGACATAATCCATGCCTAATAATTTCATTTTGCCCATCAATCGATCAAAATATTCCGAAATTTCAACTCCAATATCGGAACACACCCATTTTACCCCATAATGCTATTCTTCCATTTTTGAAAGATTTCTGACACAGTTCATCCATTATTTAACACAAAATACCATATTTTTAAATCGTTAAAATTCAATAATTTATCTATTGCATATTGAAAATTTTTTATTTTTCTTTGTAAGAAAAAAATCATGCCACAATCTTTATCAAGAGTCTGGGTGCATGCTGTCTGGCATATACGATATACAAGTCCTACAATCCGCCCGAACGACAGACAGCCTCTTTTCCGATACATGGGTGGAGTATTAAAAGAATTTGACTGTATTCCAATTTGCATCAATGGAGTTGGCAATCATGTGCATTTACTCTTTGCCTTGTCTCGCAATTACACCATAGCCAAAATCATCGAAAAAGTCAAAACTAGCAGTAGTCGTTGGCTCAAAACCCTGGGACCCTACTACAATTTTTTTGCTTGGCAAGGAGGATATGGAATTTTTTCGGTAAGCGAATCCATACGAGAAAGGGTCATCAGATATATACAAAATCAAGAAAAACATCACAAACAAAAATCATTCGAAAACGAATATGTACAATTGCTGGACAAACATCATGTTGAATATGATATAAATTATCTTTTTCGCGATTAATTGCACCGGCCCTTCAGGCCTCAAATATTGTTATGCATCATTTCGCGGTGAGGCGTTGCCCCACCGCTCATATACACGCCGACTTACAGCCGGCGCCTTTGCAACGGCTGTAAGCCGTGCATATATCAGCCCATGGGCAACGTCCGTGGGCTGATATAATATGCACAACATGATATGATGATATGATGGATATTTTCCAATATGTTACGATACAACGTGACACAATGGGAAAATAACATTCCACATTACGGAATTTGTCGTAATTTTGCACCCATATCACAATCATCATGTTCAACCTCGTTTCACAGGACATTGAAGAGTATTCGGAGGAACACACCACCCCCGAGAGCGACCTGCTCTACCGCATCAACCGCGCCACGCACCTGCACAACCTGAACCCGCGTATGGTGTCGGGGCCGCTGCAAGGGGCATTTCTCTCGCTCATCGCACGCCTCAAACAGCCGAAGCACATCCTCGAAATCGGCACCTTCACGGGCTACTCGGCCCTCTGCCTCGCCGAAGGGCTCACCCCCGACGGCACCCTCGACACTATCGAGATAGACGAGGAACTGGAAGAGACTATCCTCCAAAACTTCAGCCAGTCGCCATTCCGCAACCAACTGCAACTCCACATCGGCAACGCCTTGGATATCATCCCCACCCTGCCCCACGCTTGGGACTTGGTATTCATCGACGCCGAGAAAACCGAATACGACGGCTATTATGATCTCATCCTACCGCAAGTGGCAACCGGCGGCTTATTGCTCATCGACAATGTGTTATGGAACGGCAAAGTGGTGGAAGAGGTAAAAAGTAACGACAAGGACACGCACGCCATCATGGCCTTCAACGACCGTGTGCAGCAAGACCCGCGCGTGCGCAACCTACTCCTGCCCTTCCGCGACGGCATCCTGTGTATTGAAAAATTATAGCTATGCGAATCGACATACTGACTCTTTTCCCGGATATGTTCACGGGCATCCTCTCCCAATCGATTGTCAAAAAGGCACTTGACCGCAACCTGCTGGAGGTGGGATTGCACGACATCCGCCAATATTCCACCGACAAACACCACCGTGTGGACGACTATCCCTTTGGTGGCGGCGCAGGCATGGTGATGATGATTGAGCCCATCGCCCGCTGCATCGAGGCTTTGAAGGCCCAACGCCACTACGACGCCATCCTTTTCATGGCTCCGGACGGCAAAACCTTCGACCAGCATAAGGCCAACGCCCTGTCGCTCAAGGAGAACATTATGATACTCTGCGGCCACTACAAAGGTGTGGACGAGCGGGTACGCGAACTGTTTATCACTGAAGAGATTAGCATGGGCGATTTTGTCCTCTCGGGTGGCGAAATTGCCGCCATGGCCATTGTGGATGCCGTGGCACGCGTCATCCCCGGTGTGCTCAACGATGAGACCTCCGCCCTCTCCGACTCCTTCCAAGACGGACTGCTGTCGGCGCCAGTCTATACCCGTCCCGCCGACTACCAAGGTCACAAAGTGCCCGATGTATTGCTGTCGGGCAACGATCGCCTCATTGCCGAATGGAAACTGGAGCAGCAGTTTGAACGCACGCGCCAACGCCGCCCCGATCTACTTGAGGAATAGTTCTTTACAACTGCGCAATCGCTTCTTTGAACTTGTCGCCACGCTCGCGGTATGACGGATAATCGCCATGACAAGCCACGCCCGGCGAGAAGAGCACCACGCTGCCAGGATTGGTATTGTAGAAAGCTGTACGGACGGCTTCTTCCATATTCATCGAAAACAAAACCTGCTTGCCTAACTCCGTGAAGAACTCTATAATGGCCGTATTATAAACGCCATGAAGAACAATGGTTCCCACTTTCTCTTCTATGATATCCAGCAAGTCGTCGGTGAAAGTCTCCACTTTATCCATCGACATGATCCAGGTCACGCGCTTGGTCATGCTGTCGAGTGCATACCACACGGCATTGGCTGTCTGCGAGCATGAGTCGTTGATGAAATCCACCCCATTGATGGTTTTCACATATTCCAACTTGTGACCGCTGCCATCCAGATAGGAAACCACATTCTCGTTGAGATTCTTCTGACGAATATTTATTAAGCTTTGTGCCAACGTGTTAGTGGAAGAAGTGCCACTTTGATAAACATTATATTGTAAAGGTCTTTGCGCTGCCATAATTATCTGATTTTTAAGGTTACTACTGTAAATACTGCTAAGATGATGCCGACGATGATGAAGCGCTGTACAATCTTGGCTTCATGGAATCCTTTTTTCTGATAGTGATGATGCAAAGGTGACATGAGGAAGAGTCGGCGGCCTTCACCATACTTTTTCTTGGTAATCTTGAAATAGGTCACTTGGATGATGACTGAGAGCGACTGCACAAGGAATATACCGCAGAGGATGGGCAACAGTAACTCTTTGCGGATGATGATGCAAGATACGGCAATGATGCCGCCCAGCATCAGACTGCCCGTGTCGCCCATGAACACTTGCGCCGGGTAACAGTTCCACCAATAGAAACCCATGCAGGCACCGAACATCGCCGCCATGAAAATCACCAGTTCGCCGATATTGGGTATATACATGATATCCAAATAATTGGCAAATACCGCATTACCTGAGACATAGGCAAAAATGGCTATTGTCGCCCCAATAATGGACGAAGTGCCCGTCGCCAAGCCGTCCAAGCCGTCGGTGAGATTAGCACCGTTGGAGACAGCAGCAATGATAAAGATGACGATGGGAATGAAGAGCAGGAAGGACCACTTGCCGTCCTCATCGCCCAACCATGCTGTAAGCCATGCATAATCGAATTCGTGATTTTTGACAAAAGGAATCGTGGTTTTAGTCGAATGCTTGGCTTCGCTGAACGAGTAGGTCGATGTGGTATTGTCGGCATTCTCGGCGGCGAAGATGTTCTCGGTCTGTGTGTAAGGCACCACCGTTGAACTTTTCTCTTTGATCACCACGTCGGGATGGAAATACATCACCAAGCCCACCACCAAGCCAAGTACCACTTGTCCAACAATTTTGGCCTTACCTGGCAATCCTTTTTTGTTCTTGCGGAATACTTTGATATAATCATCCACGAAGCCGAGCGCACCCAACCAGAGCGTCGAGAAAATCATCAGTTGTACGTAGACGTTGGTCAGATCGTTGAACAGCAACACGGGAATAAGGATGGCTGCTAAGATAATCAGACCACCCATAGTTGGCGTGCCTTGCTTTTCCATCTGTCCCGCCAGTCCAAGGTCGCGGACGGTCTCGCCGATCTGCTTTTTGCGGAGCAGACGAATCAAATACTTGCCCACAATCATCGAGATGATGAGCGACAGGATGACTGCCATCGCCGACCGGAAGGAGATGTATTTGACCATACCGGCGCCAGGCACATCCATTTTTTCGAGCCAATTAAAAAGAGAATATAACATAATAGGTTAATGGGTTATGGTGTTGAATTGTTTAATTGTTTACAAGAATTCCTTCACCACTTCGGTGTCGTCGAAATGGTGCTTTACATGATTGATTTCCTGATAGTTTTCGTGGCCTTTGCCTGCAACGAGCAGCACGCCGCCGTCGGCAAGCATCATGCAAGCAGTCTTGATGGCCTCGCGGCGGTTCTCAATGACCAGCACATTGCGCTTGAAGTCGGCGGGGATACCTTTCTGCATATCCTCCAGAATCTTGTTAGGATCTTCGGTGCGTGGATTGTCGGATGTCAGAATCACCTTATGGCTGTATGTACAAGCAATTTCCGCCATCACGGGACGCTTGAGTGCATCGCGGTCGCCACCACAACCCACCACGGTAATCACTTCCACCTCGGGCTTGGTGATGTCGCGGATGGTCATCAGCACATTTTTCAGCGCATCAGGCGTGTGAGCGTAGTCGATGACAGCCGTGCACTTGCGGTCGTTGCGCAGCAGCTGGAAGCGACCGGCAGCGGGATTCAAGGCACTCATTTTCGCAAGTACCTCCATCGGTTCGAAGCCCAACAGAACGGCCGTGCCATAAATAGCCAACAGGTTATAGGCGTTAAATCGTCCGCATAGTTTGAAATAGGCTTCTTTGTTGTTAATGGACATCTGCAAGCCTTCAAAGGCATTGTCGATGATACGTCCTTTGAAGTCGGCATGTGCCATCAAGCTATAAGTATGCACGGTGGCATGCGTCTCCTGAACCATCACTTTGCCGTTTTTATCATCAATGTTGGTCAGTGCAAAAGCAGTGTCGGGAAGGTTATCGAAGAATGCCTTTTTTGCTTTGATATAGTTGGCAAAAGTCTTGTGGAAATCGAGATGATCATGGGTGATATTGCTGAAAATGCCGCCCGTAAAATGCAAGCCCTCAATACGATGCTGACAAATAGAATGCGAACTTACTTCCATAAAGCAATATTCACAACCATCGTCCACCATCTGGCGCAACAGACTGTTTAACTCCACCGCATCGGGCGTCGTGTGCGTGGCAGGAACCACCTTGTCGCCCACCTTGTTGACGATGGTGGAGAGCATACCCACATGGCAACCGAGGTCGCTAAGCAAGCGATGCAACAGCGTCACGGTTGTGGTTTTGCCATTGGTGCCGGTGATGCCCACCAACTTCAGCTGGCGACTAGGATAATCGTAAAATGCGGAAGCCAAACGGCCAAGTGCAATCGATGAGTCGGGCACCACAATGTAAGTCACGGCAGGATTCACCTCAGCGGGTAGTTCTTCGCAAACCACAGCACCTGCACCTGCAGCGATGGACTGCGGAATATACTTATGTCCATCGGTTTGGGTACCGCGCTGAGCCACATACAAAGGCACTGCAGCGAGGGAGTCGTCACGCTGGATTTTCCGCGTATCAAACTCAATAGCAGATATTTCAATATCCGCATTACCTACAATTTCATATTTCTGCAACGATGGCAGTAAAACAACAAGTTTTTTCACGTATCAAAAAGGTTTTAATTTAAAGTGGAGAGATGAGAGTTAAAGGTTTGGTTTGGTTAATGGTTGGTTATGGTTTGGTTTTTCTAATTATAAATTATAAATTGTAAATTATTAATTGTTAATTACTTAGATATAATATTACCGTCTTCGTGGCTGCGTCCACTTCGGTGCGTCTGACAATGCCACAACCCACGAGGCGTGTCTTATAGCCTTTGCGACTCAGTTCGTACACGGCGTCCGAGGCCAGCATATTCATAACATTGGGCAGAGGCTGCTTAGAATCGAAATTGACACTTTTCAGTTGCGGTTGGTTGTTATTATCGCGGAAGGCTGTCACGTAAGGTGAACCTGAAGGCACTTTCATCGGTATCTGCCAATCGGTAAGGATAGTCTGCAACTGTGCAGGCTGCAAGAAAGGTACGGCAGGCAGCGTTTTATCCTTGCTCTGGTCGATGCTCTGTACTGCGCTGTAGCTGGCCGAATTGAGGATAGCCTTGGCAATGCGAGCAAAAACTCCCACAGCCACATAGCTCTTCTGAGGCACATTGTACATGAACACCAGACAGGTATATTTGGGCTTGTCGGCAGGGAAATAGCCGCAGAAAGAGACACTATTTTTATGGTAGTCGTACTGACCAAGTGCTTCATTCCAAATGTCGCGGGTACCGGTTTTACCGGCAAAGCGGAAGGCAGGATCCCTGTAGCCACGAGCCGTTCCATGGTCACCATAAACAACTGCCTCCAAATACTTACGAGCTCTGCTGATGGTAGATGGCTTGCAGAACTGCTCGTTAATCACTTCGGCCTCAAAACGTTCAATCGTATCCTCCTGATTGGTAATATATTTCACAAACAGAGGAAGAATCATCTTACCGCCATTGGCCACGGCATTATAATACACTAATGTCTGCACGGGCGTCATACTGAAGCCGGCACCAAAACATGCATTATAATAACTATGGAAGTCTTTCGCATTTCGCTTAATAGCCGGTGCATTCACTTTGCCAAGTTGCGTAGAGAAGGAAGTGGTGATAAACATCGAATCTATCTTATTCAGATACTGTTTATAACCATTATATGAATAGACATCGAAAATCATTGAAGCAATGCCCACATTGGAAGAGCGTTGGAACACATCTATCGGCTTGCCCTGTTCTTCGGCATGCCCGGGTTTATCCACCTTGAAATACTTGTTTACACGTGTTCCACTCCGATTGGGCACCGAGAAAGTATGAGCCATCACGGGATAAATACGTGTTGTATCGTCTTTTACATTCTCAAGATAAGCCAATAGCGATGCCAACTTGAAAGTGGAACCTGGCTCCACCATGGCTGTCAGCAAGTAATTGTGCACCCCATCGCGATAGACATTTTCATTTTTCTCATCTCGCGTCAGGTTGGCAATGGCCTTGATTTCACCCGTAGCCGTCTCCATCACCACAGCACATCCCCATTCGGCCATACTGCTTATCAATGTCTTCTGTAGCTCGTTATGCACAATATTCTGCATTTCAAGATTGATGGTCGTATGCACATTGTAGCCCTCCGTAGGTTCCACATAGTCGCCCAGCGGGATGCGTGCCCTATTGTAAACCACATACTTACGACTGCCATTCTCACCGTATAGGTATGAGTTGAAAGCATTTTCCACACCAAACTTCTGGTTATCGGTATAGAGGCCGATGGTACGACGAGCCATTTCACCGTAGGGATTGATACGCACGGTGGCTTGTGAGCAGTTGAGCACACTTTGCTTCTTACGACCCAACAGCGGTAAAGTCTTGATGAAAGCCGTATCTGCGGCAGTCACCCACTGCGTTTCTTTGGTAATGTTAGAGCCAAGGATAAAAACGTTCTTGCAATCCTTGATGGCCTTGGTGAACTGCTGTTTGTAGAAAGTCACGCTCTTATTGGGAAATCTATAGTGAAAATGCTGATAAAAGGCTTCTGCCAACTCTTGGATGAGCGCATTCACCTTGGCAGGCTCCCCATTGCGAGAGATGTTCCGACCATTACCACAATAAATAGTATCGTTAACTGTCTTAATCTTACCAATTTGCTTAACTTTCGGCTGCAGGCGGGTGCCATCCACTGTCACATCGAACACGGTAAAGTTGCCCGACAGCAAGCGACCTTGATCATCGAAGATTTCACCTCTTATCGGCTTTACGTCATTGTTGATCACAAAGCAGTTGCAAGTGGTATCTTGCGCCAAGGGAGAATCCTTCCAATTTTCCTCGGTTTTGTCGAGACAACGATCGGAAGAGCCCTCGAAAATAGTGCGTTGGAATATCACAAGATGGAGTATTTTAAGACAGCACATCACGCCCAGCAACAGCGCCATGCCGTACACCAACTTCATCTTCCACCTGAAGCGATTTTGATTGTTGTCTTTTTTTGCCATCCTATTATTAAAATTCAAAATTCAAAGTTCAAAGAAGTTTATAGTTGTTAGCGATTTTATCACTTCTCACTGCTCACTTCCACCTTATACAGATGACGGTCGTTCTTCACAAAGCCTCTCTCCTCCATCATCTTGATAAGTTCCTGATTCTGCTCGTAGGGAATGAAGTTATTGTTCTGTTTCAACCGACTCAAACCCTCCTTATACTCAGTTTGTTTCTTGCGAATCAATGCCACTTTCCGCTCTCCGCACTGCTGAGTCAGGATGCTCAGGACGAACAGCAGAACCACAAAGCCGATAAAAGGATATGTTGATTTCACATCCTTATCCACCATAAACTCGCCTGTAATGAAATCTCTGAAACGGGATTTCTTTTTGTTTTTGGTCGGTTCTTTAGGGCTAGTGGTTTGCATTTATTTAGTTGATAGTTATTAGTTGTTAGTTTTTAGTTTTTCCGCTACTCTCAGTTTGGCGCTCCGGGCGCGCGAGTTGATCTCTATTTCCTCTTCCGTCGGCACAATAGCCTTGCGAGTAATCACCTTGAAGGGTGTCAGCTGGTTGCCGTAGAAGTCCTTCTCTATCTTGCCTTCCAGATTGCCCGAGCGGATAAAGTTTTTCACCAACTTATCCTCCAGCGAGTGGTAGGAAATCACCACCAGGCGGCCACCGGGCAGAAGCGCCTCGGGGGTTTGTGCCAAAAACTCGCGTAGCACTTCGTATTCGCTATTCACTTCAATACGGATGGCCTGAAAGATTTGCGAGAGCACTTTGTTCTCACGGCCCTTAGGCAGGCAATCCTGCAATGTGTCGCGCAACTGTTGGGTGGTGTCTATCGGCCCTTCTTCGCGCTTTTTCACTATCAATCGCGCCAAACGGCGGGCGTCGTGCAACTCTCCGTAGAGGAAGAAAATTTCCGACAGGCGCTGTTCTGGGTAGCGGTTCACCACATCGGCGGCCGAGATGCCGGCGGCGGTATTCATGCGCATATCCAACTGACCGTCGAAGCGGTGCGAGAAGCCACGCTCGGGCGTGTCGAACTGGTGCGAAGAGACGCCGAGGTCGGCCAGGATGCCATTCACCGGATAAGCCTGATGATACTGCAGGAAGCGCTTCAGGTGCTTGAAATTCGAAGGCACGAAGGTGATTCGCGGGTCATCGGGCACATTGGCGGCACTGTCCTTGTCTTGGTCAAAAGCGATAAGCCGTCCTTGTGAGGAGAGGCTTTCCAAAATGCGGCGCGAATGACCACCGCCACCAAAGGTAACATCCACATATATGCCGTCGGGGACTATAGCGAGTGCCGACACCGACTCTTCCAAAAGCACGGGATTATGATACATCATGCTGCTCCTCCGACGACTTATAGGTTCCAAGATGAATAGATTCGTTCAGGCGGTTCAGTTCTTCCGGATCCATATCATATTCGGCATGATACTCGGCGGCATTCCAGATTTCAATCTTCCCGTTATCCAGCAGCAGCACCACCTCCCTGTCAATCTTGTACAGCTCCATCAGCGGCTTGGGAATCACAAAACGATCTTGCGAGTCACACTCCACACAAGCTGTGTTGCGAAGAAAGGCATTGCGGTACTTCTTCACGGCTATAACATTGCGGTCCAACGAGTTGAGAAAGTCCATCTGCTGGCGATACGACTTCTCTGTCCACATCATAATATGATTGCCGAAGCCGTGGGTGAGCCAGAAACTCTTGCGCTCATCCTCGGGCAGCGATTTCAACAGCGCAGTCGGCAGTTTGACACGACCGTGCTTCTCTATCGCAATTTCCCAGTAACCATAATCGTAATTTGGCATGTTTTTCCGTTTTGTTGATGACAAAAATACAAAAGAAAAACTTATTAACTCCATATTTTTGATAAAAAAATTTTTTTTGACAATTTTTTAATGTAAAATACTGATTATCAAAATGGAAAAATTTGGAGAAAAATTTTCAATTTTTAGTTATAAACACTAAATTATTGATAACTTGCTATTTATGACAACATCATTGTTAATATTATATATTATTGATTTTTAGATAGATATATCAAAATTTAAGAATACGAACAATTGAATGGATTTTTTCTCCATCATTTTTCGGAGAAATTTGGAAAAAAATGGAAGAAATAGGATTTTTTGTCGCTAAAAAGTGACTGAACCATAAGTTCATCACTCAAATTATTAACAGAACAGATTTCATAACCCATCCCGTTGCGAGATACTTTAGGCGGTATTGATATTTTTTGTATTTTTGTAACTTAATTAAAATCAAAAGAACAAAGAATGGAGGACAATCTAACAGTCCGTTTGTTAATTGTTAATTGTAAATTATAAATTCATCATTATGAAGAAGATATTGGTTACTGGAGGTGCTGGATTCTTGGGATCTCATTTGTGTGAACGCCTCTTGAACGAAGGCAACGAAGTGATTTGCCTCGACAACTATTTCACGGGCAGCAAACGCAATATTGTTCACCTGATGGACAACCCCTACTTTGAACTTATTCGCCATGACATCACCGCTCCGTTCTTCATCGAAGTGGACGAAATTTTCAACCTGGCCTGTCCCGCCTCGCCCATCCATTACCAATACAACCCCATCAAGACGGTGAAGACATCCGTCATGGGTGCCATCAACATGCTGGGCTTGGCCAAGCGCATCCGCGCCAAAGTGCTACAATCTTCAACCAGTGAAGTTTACGGTGACCCCAATGTACACCCGCAACCCGAAAGCTATTGGGGCAATGTAAATCCCATCGGCATCCGCTCGTGCTACGACGAAGGCAAGCGCTGTGCCGAGACCCTGTTCTTCGACTATCACCGCCAGAACAATGTGCGCATCAAAGTGGCCCGCATCTTCAACACCTACGGTCCGCACATGCACCCGCACGACGGCCGCGTGGTGTCGAACTTCATCGTACAAGCCCTCAAAGGCGAAGACATCACCATTTACGGCTCGGGCGAGCAGACGCGTAGTTTCTGCTACTGCGACGACCTCATCGACGGCCTCATCCGACTGATGAACACCGACGACAACATCATTGGCCCCATCAACTTGGGCAACCCCAACGAATTTACCATCAAAGAGTTAGCCGAATTAGTCCTTGACCTCACTGGCTCAAAATCGAAGATTGTCTATAAACCCGCCGCCGGCGACGACCCGCGTCAGCGCCAGCCCATCATCGACCAGGCCAAAGAGATTCTCCATTGGCAACCGACCGTGCAACTTAAAGAAGGCCTGCAAAAGACCATCCAATACTTTGAAGAGGAAATTCGTCGGATATGAACTATCTTTCCGTAGAAAAAATTTCCAAATCTTTCGGGGAGAAAATTCTTTTCGAGGATATCACCTTCGGCATTGAGAAGGGACAGAAGACCGCCCTCATTGCCAAGAACGGTACGGGCAAAAGCACCCTCCTCAACATCATCGCCGGCCTTGACACACCTGACGCCGGCAAGGTGGTCATCCGCAACGACATTACCGTCTCCTACCTTCCCCAAGTAGAGCAATTTCCAGCAGGCAGTTCGGTCTTGGACACCATTTTCAACGCCCAAACTCCCGACATTCAAGCACTCAAAGAATATGAAACCTGCCTCACCCTGCTAAACATTCACGACACGCCCGAGCTGCACGCTCGCATGGAACGTGCCGTGGCAGAAATGGAGCGATTGCATGCGTGGGACTTTGAAAGTCGCGTGAAGGAGATCCTGTCGCGATTTGGCGTGAACAACGTGCTGCAAAGCGTGGGCGAACTGTCTGGCGGCCAGCGCAAAAAGATTGCCATGGCCAAGACGCTCATTGCCGACACCGACCTGCTCATCCTCGACGAGCCCACCAACCACCTCGACATCGACATGATTGAGTGGCTGGAGGATTATCTCTCGCACTCAAACACTACCCTGCTGATGGTCACCCACGACCGCTACTTCCTCGACAAAGTGTGCAACGATATCATCGAGTTGGAGAACACCAAACTGTACAGATACAAAGGCAAATACGACTATTACGTGGAGAAGAAAGCGGAACGCATTGCCAATGAGAATGTGGAGTTTGAAAAGCTAAAGCAGCTGTACCGCAAAGAACTCGAGTGGGTGCACACCTCACCGCAAGCTCGCACTGGCAAGGCCAGAGCACGCATCAACGCTTTCGAAAAGCTGAAAGAAGAGACGCAACGGACGGTGGAACAAGCAGCTGAACCATTTATGGTTAGAACCGAACGTATCGGAAATAAGATATTGGAAATCAATAATCTGGATTTCTCCTTCCCCGACCAGACCATCTTGCGCGACTTCTCCTACATCTTCAAAAAGGGCGAGAAATGCGGCATTGTTGGCAAGAACGGCACAGGCAAAAGCACGCTGCTCAAACTCATTATGGGTGAACTCAAACCTGACGGCGGCAAAATCACCGCTGGCCAAACCATTCAGTTTGGCTATTTTGCCCAGGATGGCATGAAAGTCAAGGGCAACCGCCGCATCATCGACATCGTGAAAGAGCAGGCCGACATGATACGCATGGAAACCGGCAACTACATCGGCGCCTCGCAATTTCTCAACCACTTTGGATTTAAATACGAGCAGCAATACACTTATTACGAAGACCTTAGCGGTGGCGAGAAACGCAAACTGCACCTACTCATCACCTTGCTACGCAACCCCAACTTCCTGATTCTAGACGAGCCTACCAACGACTTTGACATCGACACGCTCAACCTGCTGGAAGATTTCCTCTACAACTTCAAAGGATGCCTGCTCATTGTGTCGCACGACCGCTGGTTTATGGACAAACTGGTGGACCACCTCTTCATCTTCAACGGTGACGGTAACATCAAGGACTTCTATGGCAACTACACCGAATACCGCCTCGACAAGGAAAAAGCCCTCAAGATCGAGCGGCGATTGGCCCGTGCCGAAAAGAGTGCTGAGGCCAAGCCTGCCGGTCGCGCACAAAACCCCAACAAGCTGACTTACAAAGAGAAAAAGGAGATGGAAGCGTTGGAGATAGAGATTGCCCAACTGGAAGAAGAAAAAAAGCTGCTCTTGGAACAGATGAACGGCGGCGAAGGGACGGCAGAACAACTGATGCAGTGGGGAACACGCTATCAGGAAGTGAGCGAGTCACTGGACGAAAAGAGCATGCGATGGCTGGAACTCAGCGAAAAAGAAGAATAAAAACACTCATTATGAAGAGATTACTTCTTGTTTTCACCATCCTTATCCTAACACTGCTGAATTACGCGCAAACAGTAGTGCCAGGCGTTATTATCGACCACATTCCCTCCGACGCCCAACGCTACATTGGCTCTCCCAGTTTGTGCATACTTCCTGACGGCAGCTACGTGGCATCTCACGACGTATTCGGCCCAAAATCGGATGAATACAACTCGGGACGCACCCATATCTTCCGCTCCACAGACAAAGGAGAAACTTGGGAGGCGCTGGCGACCATCAAAGGACAATATTGGTCGGGGCTGTTTGTCCACAAAGGACAACTCTACATCTTAGGAACCAGCCGTGCACACGGCAACCTTGTCATCCGACGCTCAACCGACGGCGGACGCACGTGGAGCACGCCCTACGACAAGCATCACGGACTTCTACGCGAGGGCGAATATCACACTGCCCCCACCCCTGTCTTATTGCATAACGGGCGGCTCTGGCGAGCTGTGGAATACGCCACTGCACCTACCGACAAATGGGGATTGCGCTACAGCCCCTTCATGATGTCCGTTGATGCAAACAAAGACCTTCTTTGCGCTGACAACTGGCGATTTACCAACCATTTACCTTGCGACACACAATACTTGGACGGTCGCATGGGAGCCTGGATTGAAGGCAATGCCGTGGCTGCCCCCGACGGACAGATTCTCGATGTGCTCAGGGTAGATGTAGCAGCAGGCATGCCCGAATATGCCGCATGGATACGCATCTCTCGCAATGGTAAGAAAGCCACCTTCGACACCACCGATTTTTACACCATGCCTGGCAGCGCAAAGAAATTCTCTATTCGCTACGATGCCAACAGCGAACGCTACCTGGCACTGGCCAGCATTGTCGGAAAAGACGAAGCCACACTGGACAAAAAGCCAGCCGGCATCCGCAACACACTGGCACTCATCTCCTCCAAAGACCTCAAGGAATGGAACATTGACCACATACTGCTACACCATCCCGATGTAAGCAAGCACGGCTTCCAATATGTGGACTGGCAATTCGATGGTAAAGACATTATCTTCGTATGCCGCACCGCCACCGATGACGAAGTAGGACAAGCCCACAACGCCCACGATGCCAATTTCCTGACTTTTCACCGAATTGCCAACTACAAACAGTATCTTCCTTAATTCTATCACTTTGCCCTCCCTATGACTGTAGCAAAGCGATTAGCGTAAAAAAGACTGAAAGCCATTTTATATTTTTTGTATTTTTGCACCTTATTATAAATAATAGCAAACTGATAATTCTAAACAAAACAACCTATTCGAATGGAACGCAACTATAAGATTATCAACAATGTAATCGGATGGCTGATTGGCATTTTCGCTTCAGCCGTTTACATTATGACCGCCGAACCTACCGCTTCGTGGTGGGATTGTGGCGAATACATTTCCACCGCCTACAAAGTGCTGGTAGGACACCCTCCTGGAGCACCCACATTCCAGCTGATTGGCCGCTGTTTCAGTATGTTCGCCGGTGGTGATGTCACCAAAGTGGCGTTCTGCATCAACTGTATGTCGGCCATTTGCAGCGGATTGACCATCATGTTCCTCTTCTGGACCATCACGATGCTGGGCCGCAAGCTGGTTGCCCGCATGGGCGGTATGACCACGCCTCGCATGATTGCCGTTTTCGGCTCTGCACTCGTCGGCTCACTGGCCTACACCTTCACCGATTCATTCTGGTTCTCAGCCGTTGAAGGCGAAGTATACGCCATGTCATCGTTCTTTACAGCCCTCGTATTCTGGTGCATCCTCAAATGGGATTACGAATACGATAATGCCAAGGAAGACGTCAACCCCAACCGTTGGATTGTCTTAATTACCTATCTCATAGGACTTTCCATTGGTGTTCACCTGTTAAACCTGTTGACTTTGCCCGCCATCGTACTGGTTATCTACTTTAAACTATCGAAGGAAGCAACCTATATGGGTGTTGTGCAAACCCTTGGTGTACTGTCGTTTATCGCCAGCTTCTTCTTCCCTGGCTGGTGGATGGTTTTCGTTTGGGTATTTATCACATTCCCCTGCATGTACTATTCCATCAAGAAAGGCACAATTCATTCGAAGGCCGAATGGGGCGTATTTCTCTCGCTTGTTTGCTCTTTCATTCTGTTAGGACTTATCCTTTATGGCATTATTCCTCAGATTGTTAACCTGGCAGGCAAATTCGAAATCTTCTTTGTCAATAACATACATCTGCCATTCAACTCGGGTACCATCATCTTCTTCCTGCTGCTGGCAGGCCTGATCACCTGGGGCCTTTGGTACGGTTTCAAGAAAGACAAGCCCATCCTTCGGACAACGGTATTCTCCTTCTTGTTCCTGCTGATTGGCTACTCCACTTTCTTCATTTTGGTTATCCGTTCGAACGCCAACCCCACCATCGACGAGAACAATCCTGAAGATGCAGTAGGTTTGCTGGCTTACCTCAACCGCGAACAGTACGGCAGCTACCCCATATTCTACGGCGAGACCTACAACTCCATGCCCGTAGAATATGTAGATGAAAGTCCTATCTATGTGCGCGACGATGCCAAGAAGCAATATGTCATTTCAGACCCGCGCACCAAACGCAAAGCACGCTTCGCCCCCGACCAGACCATGCTCTTCCCAAGAATGTGGGATGCAGGACATAAAGAACTGTACGTCAGCTGGCTAAGAAGCATTTACAATACCGACAGTCCGAAAGACAAAGAGAATCGACGCTTGCTTAAGCGGAATGGCATTCCCACCTGGCAGCAGAATCTCACCTTCATGCATACTTACCAGTTCTACTACATGTACTTACGTTATTTCATGTGGAACTTCTCAGGACGCCAGAATGACATCCAAGGTCGTGGCGGCAACTTGGAAGGCAACTGGATTTCAGGTATTCCCTTCATCGACGAGATGATGGTGGGCAACCAAAACAACCTACCCGAATCGATGAAGAACCCCGGCCACAACAAGTACTACATGCTGCCGTTGTTGCTGGGTCTCATCGGCGTAGTGTTCTATTCGCTGCGCGACACCAAGAACTCCTTCATCGTGTTACTGTTATTCGCCATGACCGGTTTGGCCATCGCCTTCTACCTTAACATGTACCCATTCCAGCCGCGTGAACGAGACTATGCTTTTGCCGCCTCCTTCTACGCCTTTGCCATCTGGATAGGATTTGGAGTTTTCGGCATTTACAGCCTGTTTGAAAAGATACAGAACAACAAGGTGCAGGCCTTCGGTGCCATCATGGCTACCCTGCTGTGCTTGGGACTTGTTCCCGGCATCATGGCCTCCGAAAACTGGGACGACCACGACCGTTCGAACCGCTATACCGCGTTGGCTATCGCCAAGAACTACCTCGACTCGTGCGCTCCCAACGCCATCCTGTTCACGCTGGGCGACAATGACACTTTCCCCTTGTGGTACGCTCAAGAAGTGGAAGGCTACCGCACCGACGTGAGAGTTTGCAACCTCAGCCTGTTGAGCACCGGCTGGTACATCGACCAAATGAAGCGCAAAGCTTATAACTCGGAGCCACTGCCCATCTCAATGGAATGGAGCCAATACAAGGACGGCACCCGCGATGTGATTGCCCTTGAAGGCGGACACGACCAGTTCCTCAACATCAAAGATGTGGTGGAATACATCAAGCGGCCCGAATTTGACCAAAAACGCCAGTTGGTATTCATCTCCAATGCTCGCTACAGCGATGGCAAGTCCATCCCCGCCAGCTTCTCGCTGCCCGTTGACAAAGCCAAAGTACTGGCCAATGGTACTGTTGACAGCACACTGGCCGACCAGATTGTGGACCACCTCTCGTGGAACCTGCGCAGCGACAGAGGCGACGGTATCAACTACCTGTACAAAGCTTACCTCGTCATGATGGACATCCTGGCTAACAACAACTGGGAACGCCCCATCTATTACGCCAGCACCACCGGCTCTGAAGCATTCTTCGGTCTCGAATCCTACTTCCAACTGGAAGGTTTGGCTTACCGCCTCGTGCCTATCAAAACCGCATACCGCGGCGGCTACGAATCCGGACGCATCAACAACGACATTCTCTACAACAATCTGGTGAATGTGTTCAACGACCATAAGCGTGTTGACAGAGTGAATAACCCTGACGCACCGGCTCAAGAACCTTACGAATACGCATGGGGCGGCTTGAACGACCCGCGCGTTTATAACTGCGAAGACAACATGCGCCTCACAGGTCTGGTAAGAAGCATTTACATCCGACTGGCTAACAGTCTGCTGGCCGCAGGTGACACCATCAGAGCTGAGAAAACACTTGACCAATGCGACATCATCTTGAACGACAAGATTATGCCTTACAAGATGACCTACCAGATGAACTTCTCGTTGTTCTCACTTGATTTCATTAAAACCTACTTTGCATTGAACACTTCTACAGGTCGTGAGAAAGCTATCGAAAAGACCTCCAGATACTTGGATTACATTATTGAAGACTTCGCCTGGTATGAAAGCATCAGCGACCAGTCGCGCAAATGGCAGACCGAGAATATTCTCAACGAGTTTGTACTGACCAGCCAGTTATTGAAACAAACGCCCCTCAATGATGCTGATTTAGCAGCTGTCAAAGAGAAAGTCAAAAAGATAAAATTTGACCAATGCGGTACTCAGGCTCTGGCTTTGTTATGTGCGGATGCCGACAATATTCTCAAGAATTTTGAGAACAAACAGAACGAATTGGCTCGCAAATTGAGCGAAATGAGAGACATTGCGACTTTATCGACGATGATAGGCAACCAGCAGATGGCAGAAAAGGCCAACGGCGCCCTTGATCACTATCTGCAAGTGCTTACCAGCATGGATCCTTACATAGGACAAGCTTTCAAGAATTTCCTTAATGGCGAACAATAAAAGAGAACACCATGTTTGACACACCTGTTTTATTAATCATCTACAACCGTATCACGGAGACGCACAACATCTTCCAGACCATACACGCTATCAAGCCGTCGAAATTTTATGTGGCTGCAGATGGTGCCAATCCGGACGTTCCCTATGACTATGGCACCTGTCTACGCACACGTGCCGTCATCATGCCCGAATGGCCGTGTCAACTCAAGTTAATGTTCAAAGAGGAACATCTTGGTAAGGCTCAAATGATTTTCCAAGCCATCAACTGGTTCTTTGAAAACGAACCCGAAGGCATTATCCTCTTTGACGACACCATGCCGCATCCCGACTTCTTCCCGTATTGCGAGCAACTACTTAACAAATACAGAGATAACAAGCAGATTGTGCATATTGGCGGCTCCAACTTCCAACATGGCCGCAAGCGTGGTGACGCCTCCTACTACTTCTCGTGCTACGCCACTTCGTGGGGCTTTGCCACATGGAAAGACCGTTGGGAAAACTTCGACCTCTC
>JAEERB010000195.1 GCA_016285615.1 Bacteroidales bacterium | reverse complement strand
TGCGAGAGTTGAGTGGTATTTGTATCTGCTGTAATTTGTGCCCCTACCACTGTAGGGAATAGCAGCAGTATTGTTAAAACTGCATAAAACATTCTTTTCATTATCTCTATCTTATCCTCTTCTCTTCACAAAAACAATCTCTGCATCTGCACCGTCCTTTCCATATTCCGTCACAAGGATGTAATGCTCGTCGCAAGCAATGCCGAAACAACGACCTTCTACCCCTTGTTTCTCTACTTGATTGCCCCAGTAATTGGCATTGTCGTCGAGGAATTTCACGGTGTTGCCATTGATGTGATACTCCATATTGATAAAAGAGCCTTGCAACACAAACAGATTGTCAATCTTGGGCATGTCTTCGATGTCGAGTGCGTTGACTTCTTCTATGAGTTGCTGCTTGATAGGTGATGTGGCGTGGGGGAGTTCGTCGGCGGGCAACTGCCAACGTTTTAGGGTAGGATAATATTGGCGAAGCATTGCCTTGTACTCCTCGCGGCCCAGGTTCTGTCCAGTATTCTTATTAAACTCGTCAACAAACTGGGAGCAAAACTCTACCATTTCCTCCATCGTGAAATCGCCTGTGAATGCACCATCCTTATAACAATAGATGCAGTATTCTTCGTTTTTACTACCGTCGGCATTGGTGCCGAGGATTTCATCTGTGAGTGGCATCCCACAACTCTGACAAAATTTTTGTTCCATAATTTTACGTGTATAAATTAGATAATAAAAAAAGTTCTTATTCTCATTCACAAAATACGCGTCGTTTTAGTGGTTCAGGTATTTTTGGTATTTCATCCATTCTTCGTTTATATTCACATTATACTCATCAAGAAAGAATTCAGCTTGGCAATCCTTCTGAAATGGTGACCAGTTACCGCAGATGATGCCATTATGGGCAATGATAGGTTGGAAAATGCCACTGTTGTTGTGGGCCTTATGGCGATAATCTTGTGATAGCACAATATCCCGACTCTTATAACTGATAAGGTATTCGTCATAAGGGGGAATCAGATGGCTTTTCCCCTTACGGAATCCCTGAGTACGACATTTGTCTGTCAGATAGAATGTGCGGCCTTGCCATTTTTCAGTATGGATGTTGTTGCCCATTAGCTCAATCCCTTTGCGGCAGTCGCTGATGTTCAACCCCGACCACCACACAAAATCCTCCAAAGTGGCTGGTTGGCGACTTTGGAAATATTTCCGCGCAAGCAACGCCAGGGCTTCATCGCGATCCATCTTGACATAGGGCTTTATCTTATCGGCAACAAGAGCGTAGGTTGCTTTCATTGGCAACAGGTCGCCACTGCAAAGTGTCCCCGACAGCTCAGCATATCGTATATGGTACGACAGACGATGATCATCCATCTGGATGTCTTTCTCCGCCAAAGCTTGTGCAAAATCTTCCTTGGTGACACTACCTTTTTCGGCAGCAGTCTGAATCAAAATCTCCCGAATTTGCTTTACTTCTTCCTCAGGGATACTGATCTTGTTGCTACTCATCCATCCCTTGATGACCGCCAATGCCTTCGCCGAGCAAAGTTCGAGCAAAGGCCAATAGTCTTCGGCAGACACTAATTGCCAGGTGCCACGCATCAGATGCAGACGGATGATTTGACCGCTGTCGAAGGCCTTCTTAAAAGCATTGGCCGAAGGCTTTTTGGTCCGCATCGCCACCGCCCAGCGCATCAGGCGATATTCCTGCGCTTGCATTGCCCCCATATAACCGACCAGTTCCGACGGCGTGTCGAACTGGGGACAGATGAGCTGCTGGTTAAGCAATCGGAGGGCGACGGGATTCATGATGAGGCTTATTGGAACTTGGACATGAACTTCTCGCTCTCCACGACAAAACGCTCGTGGATGCCTTCGCCTACGAGCGTGTCATCTTCAAAACACTTCACTTCGAACACCAAACGGCGGCGATCTACTTCGATGAGTTCCGCCTCACAGCGGATGGTACTGCCTACTGGGCTGGCCTTCAGGTGTTTTATGTTTACTGCAATGCCAACGGTAGTGTTGCCCTCACCAATCTTGTCGCAAACACTCATCAGGCAGGTCTTTTCCATCAGGGCAATCATGGCTGGGGTGGCAAAAACTTCCAAAGCGCCAGAGCCATAAACGGCAGCGGTATCTTTATGCTCAACCACAAGTTGTTCGCTGTGGCGCAAATCTTTCAATGTATCGTATTCCATTTTTTTATTGCAAATTGCTTTTTTGTGCAAAGTTACATTTTTTTTATAATTTTGCTCTTTTAATACACCATCACGATGACTCGCTATATCTTCGTAACGGGAGGCGTGGTTTCCTCCCTAGGTAAAGGCATTATTTCTGCCAGCATCGGCAAACTACTTCAAGCCAGAGGCTACACCATCACCATCCAGAAGTTCGACCCCTACATCAACATCGACCCGGGAACACTAAACCCTTACGAGCATGGCGAATGCTACGTCACCGTCGATGGTATGGAGACCGACCTCGATTTGGGCCACTACGAGCGCTTCACGGGGATCCGCACCACCCAAGCCAACTCCGTCACCACCGGCAAGATCTACAAGGCGGTCATCGACAAGGAACGTCGTGGCGACTATCTTGGAAAGACCATCCAGGTGGTGCCACACATCACCGATGAAATCAAACACCGGATCCTCCAACATAACGACGAAGTCGATTTTGTCATCTCAGAAATCGGAGGCACCATCGGCGACATTGAGTCGGCACCGTTTCTTGAGGCCATCCGTCAACTGAAGTGGGAACTGGGCAACCGCGCCGTCAGCGTACACCTCACATACGTGCCATACCTCAAGGCCGCCGACGAGCTCAAGACCAAGCCTACCCAGCACTCCGTCAAAGAGATGCAAGGAGCTGGTATCCAGCCCGATGTATTGGTCCTTCGTACTGAGAAGCACCTTTCCGACGGCATCCGCCAAAAGGTGGCCTCGTTCTGCAATGTCGAGCTCGACTGCGTAATCCAGAGCGAAGACCTGCCCAGCATTTACGATGTCCCCGTCAACATGCAAAACCAGGGACTCGACGCAGCCTTGTTAAGGAAGTTCGACATACCTGTGGGCGAGACACCGAAAATGGAAGGCTGGCAGCGTTTTCTGGAACTCCAGCGCACGGCCACCAAGGAAGTCCACGTGGGACTGGTAGGCAAATACGACCTTCAGGACGCCTACAAGAGCATCCGCGAAAGCCTTATCCTGGCTGGCATTTACAACCACGTGAAGGTGAAGATTGATTTCATTAATAGCGAGCACATCACCAAGGAGAATGTCGCGGAGAAGCTATCCGATGTCGCAGGCATTTTGGTCTGCCCCGGATTCGGGCAACGCGGCATCGAAGGAAAAATTGTCGCTGTAGAGTATGCACGTGTCAACAACCTTCCTGCTTTTGGCATCTGTTTAGGTATGCAAATGATGGTCATTGAATTTGCCCGTAACGTATTAGGCTATAAGGATGCCAATTCAAGCGAAATGGCAGACACCCCGCACAATGTCATCGACATGATGGAAGAACAGAAAACCATCACTAACATGGGCGGCACCATGCGTTTGGGTGCATACGATTGTGAATTACTCAAAGGGAGTCGCGTTTATGACATCTACGGCACTTCGCAAATCAGCGAGCGGCATCGCCACAGATACGAATTTAACAACAAATACAAAGACGAATACGAAAAGAACGGCATGGTGTGCGTCGGCACCAACCCCGAAAGCGGACTGGTGGAAATCGTTGAAATCCCCAGCCACCGCTGGTTCATCGGCACCCAGTTCCATCCTGAGTATTCTTCTACGGTGCTTCACCCCCATCCTTTGTTTATGGGTTTTATTAAAGAGATATCATGAAAAAGCTATTCATCATTCTGCTGGCCTTCGTCGCCCTGCAACTCCATGCCCAAGATTTGGAACACTACAAACAAATCGTCAAAGAACTGAGTTCTGAGAAATACCAAGGGCGCGGCTATGCCAAGGGCGGTGCCAACCTCGCTGGAAAATACCTCTATAAAGAGTTTGAAAAGGCCGGTGCGAATACCGTTGTCTGTCAGCCTTTTACCTTGGACATCAACACTTTTGCTGGCGAGATGAAACTCTGGGCCGACGGAAAGGAACTGACCGCTGGTGTGGATTAC
>JAEERB010000194.1 GCA_016285615.1 Bacteroidales bacterium | reverse complement strand
GTCTCGATGGTGCCGTCGCGAAGCACCACGAAATGGTAGCCGCAGCCGTTCTTCCACCCATGGGCGCGATGCCAGCGGTCGATGTCCTCGATGTTGCTACGCTGCCACGGACGCACTGCCGAGCAGTGGATGATGATGAAGGAAATGATTCTCATTTTCGTGAGCGTTTGAAGGTTAAGTAAGATAAGTTGCTGCCGCAACTGCGCAGCTCGTGGTGGCCACACCGGCCAACAGTAGGCCGATGAGGTAGGCCAACACTTTGAGTACGATCACCCACCAGGGGTCGTTGGTCTTGATGCCGATTTCTTGGGCTTTTTCGGGATGGGCAAGGATTTCGTCGACTTGCTCTTTTGAAAGTTTGATCTTCATTGTTTTGGAGCTTTTTGGTAAGTAATTGTCTTGCCGTTCGCGCTGGCTTCGTGGCTGATCGTGGTAGAGGTGCCGTTCTCGGCCACAACGATGATCACAGTGCTGTCGCCGCCGTTGGCATAGAGGGTGATGGTGTCGGGCCAGGCACCGGTGAGGTAAACTTCACCGTAGCCGCTCTTCTTGGCGATGACGATGGCCTGAGGGTTAGCCGAGGCGTAATCGCTAATGGCGGCCTCCACTTCGGTGAGGGTCACCACCTCGCCAGCCACATACTGTTCGGCCAGTGCGTCGAGCGCAGCAGCCAAAGCCTTGTAGTTGGTGGAGAAGTAACGGTTGCTCGGAGTGCCATTGCCCTTAGGCGTGAAGGTCTGGCGGATGGTGCGCAGATGATACTTCTGATGCATCTGGATCAGTTTGAAGATGGCCTGGCGCTTCAAGGCTGCAGGGGTCTTGAAGACATAGGCGGGAATGTCGGGTGCTGAACGGGCGTAGGTGACGCCGTTGCGGGTTACATAGGTGATACCGTCGAGGGTACCAGAACTTTTGCGGCCGAGGCCGAGATGTTTGATTTTTGCCATTTTTGTAAATTTTTAAGTAAATAAATTATTGAATAGGTAGTACGATAGTGTGGAATACCTCACGATGAGGTTAACGTCACATCCTTGTTTTTGCTATGGGTTTCAGTATGTCAAAGAACGCTGGTCATCTTTTTTGCCACCCGTTTGTGGCTGAATGACGATGCAAAACTACGGTGAGCGCCTCCCTGAAACCTAGGAAGAAACTTGTGTGCAACTTTCTTTCATCTTTCACAACTAATAATCAATAATTTACAAGGTTGTAATAGAAAGAGAAACGACCTTCAAACCACAGGCTTATGGACATCAAGATTGAAGGAAATCCTGGAACTGGGAACACTTTTCAAGAAGTGCATATCGGGACTGTTCAGAACTACAATCCCAACGCCACAACTGTAATCAACTACAACGGAACCTGTGACGAAGGAGAAGTGGCAAAGCCAAAGAAGACGCCAACGACAACCATAAAGTCAATGTTGGAGCAAGACCTTATCGACACGATGCCTATACGAAAAGAAATCTTGAACTACGTGAGTTGCATCCGTCCTTTCGTCAAGGATGAGTTGAAGGACAAGTATATGCAGATGTGGGATGACATACTCAACCTGAGTGTTGTAGAAGAAAAAGTGTATCTTCCAGGAAAACAGAAAAACACCAACTTCAATCGTAAACTTGTGGCTGGAATAATCCACTTTCTCGATAGCAAGAAAATATACGAGGCCCCATTCAATGCCAAGGCGATGGCCGAAGCTCTTGAACACGATTGGGAACACTCGGTTCGTCGCGAATTGGCCGTTGACCCATCGGATGACATCAAGGATGCCATTACGCAATTGCTGAATACTAAGAAATACTAAACGCATGGAAGTAAAGTTAGAAGGCAATCCTGGGCAAGACAATACTTACAGCGAGACAAACCTTAATGGCTTGCAGAACTACGCTCCCAACGCACAGGCTGTCTATAACTACAACTACGGTGGTGGTATGTCGGCATCTACGCGAATGAGCAACTATTTCCAGCAACTTCACCGCGAAATTGAAGACAAAACCAAACGACAGATTATCGACGAACTTCTTTATTATACCACCAGATTGGATGGCACAAAGGGCATGGAAGAAAAATTGCAGGATGGCGGTTTCAGTAATAGTTTTATCCGTGCTGCACTACGACAAAAACAGCAATATGCCAAAAAGGCGATGCAATTCGACTGTTACCCTTCGGCACAGGAGATTAACTTGCTCATTTTCACCGATATCATCAATGCCTTTCGGGTGTACATCGAACCGATGATTCATCGTGAAGAACCTATAGAGTCAGTGATGGAACGAATCCATGAAAAAGTAGTTACTCCCATCATGGCAAAAATCAACGAGAATGGAGCCGAGGACAGTGACCTGCGTTACACCACCGACCATATCTACGGCATGATCTATTACCTCACCGGCATGTGCCATCTCAATTGGAAAGACTATGATAACCTATAACCCGGCTTTCGACCTTTATCATTGCATCTTTCGTATGGCACACATCGTTGAACGGTTGGAGGACAATGAGTGTTTCGAAATCGACAAAGTGCGCATTTGGGATTTCTACCTTTTGTTTCCTTCCAAGCTTTATGCTCTGACCATCAAGCGCGACGAACAAAAAGTGCGCGAAGTACGTAAGATGTTTGTTGTCAAAGAATGCAATCCCTATGAATATAGTGGCGATAATCGCAAGCTCTTCGAATGGATCAAACCTTTCCAAGTCTCTGCGCTAAGTTGCCTGGTCTCTTGTGGCATACTAAGCAAGGATGCCTATCTGTCGGGGAAAATTTGCATAGCCAATCGTAGTGCGCTGAATGAATTTGTGAAGCATGCAGGCGATTTTACAGTGCGTGAAAGTAATGCGCTTTCTTTTTTGAGCTTCTTTTCTCGCACGATGCCCTTGACGGGCACGGATAGCCTAAAAGCCAGAACCCATCTTTTGGAATCGAAATACGATGCCGAATAGCCTCTTCCTGAACCGACTTCATGTGGTGACCTCTTCTGGAGAGGTGGCCTATGACGAAACCTTCCATAAAGGTGTAAACATCATACGTGGTCAGAACTCCAGCGGTAAAAGCACCATTGTGCGTTTTATCTTCTTTGTGTTGGGCGGGTGTTATGGCGACTTTGTCCCAGAGGCTTTAAAGTGCGAATACGTGATGGCTGAGATTAGCGTCAACGGCAATCAGGTGATGACGCTCAAGCGCTATTTGGAAAAGCGTGAGAATGGCAAAGTGAATGGCTATGCGCCTATGTATATGTATTTCGGTCCCATTGACGAGGCTCTTACTCATCATGATGGTTGGCAGAAATATGGCTACAAAACGACTACGGAACGCCGTAGTTTCTCCAATGTCATGTTTGAAATCATGGGATTGCCGGAATTCAAGTCTGACAGCAACATCACGATGCATCAGATCTTGCGTTTGGTTTTTTTGGATCAAGAGTCGCCCCTCTCCTCGTTGTTTTTCTTCGAACAGTTCGACAAGGAGATTATCCGTGAGACAGTGTCGGAGCTATTGATGGGGTTGTACGACAAAAAGTTTAGTGATGCCAAGTTGGAGCGGCAGGCTGTTCTCAAGAAGATAGAAGAGACGGCGATGGCCATCAAATACACTAGCGATACTTTGGCTGATCCTCGGGCCAAGTCGGTGGCTTACATACAGTCGGTCATCGACAAACTGACCCAAGAGATTAAGGACAACACCGAGCAGGTACAAGCTCTCCGTCAGCAAAATGCTGTTATCACATCGCAGAACGAGCGGCTGAAGCGCGAGTATGAGCGTTTTCAGGAAGAGATTTCCAACCAGCGTAAAGCCTGTGTGAAGCTCGAAACCGAAATCCAGCAACTTCAAGCAGAGCAGCAGGATACAAAATATTTCATCGATGCGCTTCAAAGCAAGATAGACGCTTTGGACCGTTCAATAGCCACTCGCGACTATTTTGACACGCTCCATCTGGAGTATTGCCCTGAGTGCCTCACCAAGATAGAAGACCACGATGAAGAAGGCCGTTGCCGTTTGTGCAAATCCGTCATTGACAATAGCAAAGGGAAGACCCAGGCCGCCCGTATCCGTTTGGAGCTGGACTTCCAGATACGCGAGTCTCACCTCCTGATGTTGGCCAATGAGACGGAATTGCGTGAAAAAGGGGTCTTGCTCAAA